>JBGSYQ010000371.1:0-73856 GCA_041750795.1 Pirellulales bacterium
TTTCGCCGCCTTCGGCGACATCTTCGGCGAGAGCGGCTTTGGCGACTTGTTCGGCGGCGGCCGGCGGCGGCGCGGTGGTCGCGGCGCCGACGTGCGCTGCGACGTGACGCTCGATCTGATGCAGGCCGCGCGCGGCGCCACCGTGACCGTGGAATTCCAGCGCCACGAGATTTGCACCGACTGCGACGGCAGCGGCGCCAAGCCGGGATCGCAGCGCAGCAAGTGCAGCTATTGCGGCGGGCGCGGACAAGTGATTCAAAGTACCGGCATCTTTCGCGTGCAGACGACGTGTCCCTCCTGCCACGGCAGCGGCACGGTCATCAAGGAACCTTGCACGTCGTGCCGCGCCTCGGGCTTTGTGCTCAAGCAGGTCCGCCGCGAGGTGCAGATTCCCGCGGGCATCGACGACCAGATGCGTGTGCGACTGCCGGGCGAGGGCGAACCCAGTCCCTCGGGCGGACCGCGTGGCGATTGCTACTGCTTCATCGCGGTCAAAGAGCACTCGCTGTTCCAGCGCGACGGGCAGCACCTGATCGTGCGCGTGCCGATCGCCTATTCGCAGGCGGCGCTCGGCTCGAAGATCGAAGTGCCCACGCTCGACGGACCGGACGAGTTGAGAATCCCCGCGGGCACGCAGTCGGGCACGGTGTTCAAGCTGCGTGGCAAGGGGATGCCCAGCCCGCGCGGCCGCGGCATCGGCGACCTGCTGGTGCAAGTGAACATCGAGGTGCCCAAGACGTTGAATGAAACGCAGGAATCGCTGTTGCGGCAATTGGCCGAGCAGGATCACGTCGACGTCAGCCCTCACCGCAAGAGCTTCTTCGACAAAGTGCGCGAATTCTTTAGTGAGCCCACCGCGTGACAACGCGCTGACGGCGGAGGTTGGAATCATGGCCGACGAGCAAGAACAAACGACGGGCAAGACGGATCATCAGGCCGAGGCCGCCGATCTGGCCGACGCGGCGCTCGAAGCCAGCGAGAGCGAGCTGTCCAAGCTGCGCGCCGACCTCGAGGACGCCAACGACCGCGTGCTGCGCGCCCAGGCGGAGTTGGAGAACTATCGCAAGCGAATGCGCCGCGAAATGGAAGACGAACGACGCTTTTCGCTGGTTCCGCTGTTGCACGACTTGCTGCCCGTGCTCGACAACTTGTCTCGAGCCATCGCGGCCGCTGAAAAATCGCCCGGCGGCAACGGCCTGTTGGAGGGCGTGAAAATGATCTCGCAGTCCCTGCTGGACGTGCTGGCAAGGCATCATTGCAAAAAGATCGATGCCTTGCACCAGCCGTTCGATCCCGCGTTTCACCAGGCGATTTCGCAGCAACCATCGGCAGACTATCCGACGAACACCGTCATCCTGGTGGTGCAGGACGGATACATGCTGCACGATCGGGTGGTGCGACCGGCGCAAGTGATCGTATCGAGCGTTCCCGAGTCTTAGGAACCTGCGAAAGTAGGAGCCGCGCCGTACCATTTCGAGATCGCGTGCGAATAACTTCGGCAAACCCAGCACAGGTTGCTTATGCCTACGTATGATTACGAGTGTGGCGCCTGCGGTCACAAGTTCGAGCTGTTTCAAGGGATCAATGATCCGGTACAACGGAAGTGTCCCGACTGCAAGAAACTGAAGCTCCGCCGGCTGTTTGGCACCGGCGCGGCCATCATGTTCAAGGGCTCCGGCTTTTATCAGACCGACTACCGCAGCGATTCGTATAAGAAGGCCGCCAGCGCCGACCGCTCGGCCAACGGCGACAGTTCGTCGAAGAGTTCCGAAGCTTCCAGTTCGAGCAAGGGGGACGGCGGCACGGCCAAGTCGGATAGCGCCGGCGGAGACAAGGTGCCCAAGTCGAAGTCGAGCAAAGGAAGTGACAAGTAGCGCTCGCGCAACGGCGCGATTCATCCCATGGCCGCTATCCAATGTCCAACGTGTGGCCAGAAGTTCGACTCCGACAAGTCGCCGGCGATGCCTTTCTGTAGCGTGCGCTGCCGGCAGATCGATTTGGGCCGTTGGCTCAACGAGGACATTTCCATCCCGTTTCGCGAGTCGGAAGACTACGATCCCGCCACGGAACCCGATCGTCCGGACGACGACCACTAGCAGCCCGGGCCGTGTCGTGTCGTCCCAGGGGCCTTGAAGCCGCTCTCGGTCTGGTTCTCCACTTGAATCGGCTCTCGAAATGGAACGACCGATCCGCTATTCTTGGCGGACTGGATAAATCGTATAATCGCCGCGCGGACAGGTAGTTTGGGCATTTCTTGCGGGCCGGGAGCTGGTCGAATGGCAAAGGATCGTGACACACTGCGGGCAGTTGCGTGGCAGGAGCTCTTTCCGGTGCTGCGCTTGCTCTCGGCCGCGCGACTGGCGATGAACTTTCGCTTGCTGGTGCTCGCGGCGCTGGCGTTGGCCGGCACGGTGGCCGGCTGGCGCGTCCTGGGCGAGGTGTTCGCCAACACGGACAACACCGTGTTGCGCGACGAAATGGAAGCCAATCGCATGTGGCCGTGGGATTCGCAAATTGCTCCCTTGCAGCCGGGCGCGTTGTGGTCGCTCGAAGCTTGGCAGTACGTCAACCCACTGGTACACGGTTGGGACGCCATCAGCAAGCCGTTTGTGAACATCTATCGTTCCGAGGTGACGCTCACGCAGTGGACCTACTGGCTGTGCTGCGCGTTGTGGAGCCTGGCGATATGGGCTTTTCTTGGCGGGGCGATCACGCGGATTGCCGCGGTTTCGTTTGCGCGGCACGAGAACGTCTCCTGGTCCAAGGTGGGCAACTTCGTGCGGCCGCGCTGGTTCTCGTATTTTTTTGCTCCGCTGATGCCGATGCTGGTCACGTTCATGGGCGCGGCCGTGCTGGCGCTGGTTGGCATGCTGACGAAGAGCGACGCCGGCTTGCTCGCCGCCGGTATTCTTTGGCCCATCGTGCTGGTGGGCGGGTTTGTCATGGCCTTCCTGTTGATCGGTTTGTTTTTCTCGTGGCCGTTAATGTGGGCCGCCATCAGCACCGAGGGCACCGACGCTTTCGGCGCGCTGAGCCACGCCTATGCCTATGTCTATCAACGGCCGTTGCGCTATTTTCTCTATGCCGTGGTGGCCGCCGTGGTGGGTGTGCTGGGGTGGTTCGTCGTGACCCAGTTTGCACACTGGATCCTGCAACTGGGCAATTGGGGCGTCAGTTGGGGCACCGGCGCGGGCGGGCTTACCGCGCTCGATGATTCGGAGGAGTTGGGCCGCTTTGGCTACACCGGCGTGCGGTTGATCCAGTTCTGGACGGGCTGTTTGACCACGCTCGCGCTGGCCTACATCTTCAGCTACTTCTGGGTCGCCACCACCGTGATCTACTTTCTGCTGCGGCGCGAAATCGATGCCACGGAATTGGACGAAGTCTACTTCCCGGAAGAGCACCAACTGCACGGCCTGCCGCCGCTGAAAACCGGGGCCGACGGCATCGTGGAGCCGGTGGACGACGGTCCCGCAGAGGCCGACCAGCGCGCGTCATCCAATGGCGGCTAAGCGGCCATCGACGTCCGTCACTCGTCCGCGTTTCGCAACAGCGCTTCGGCTTCGGCGTGGAATTGGCCGCGCGACATGACAACGTCGCAGCCCGCCGCCTTGGCGTCGGCCAGGCGCTGGCGATGCACGTGGGGACCGCAGGCGACGATTGTGGCTGTGGGCGCCTGTTGCTTCAACTGCCGCAACAGTTCGGCCACATCGAATCCGTCGCGCGCCAGATCGAGGATGATCAGGCGGCATGGCGCGGAGACGAGTTTCGCCAGCAGTGCGTCAGCCGACGCTACTGCCTCGACCGATCGGCCGGCACGCGCCGCGGCGCCGGCAAGCTGCGATTGCAGCAGCAGGTCGGTCGTGAGCACGAGCGCGGGCATTGGTGTTTTGACGGCGAGTGCGTCTGCTTCAGACGGCGCCGGGCCCCCGCGCGCCGCTGGAAATGTCGATGGTTTCGTCCGCCGGCACGATGAAGATCTTGCCGTCGCCGATGATGCCTTCCTCGCCGGTGCGCGCCACGGTGGTCAGCGTGTCGATGGTGCGGTCCAGGAAGTCCTCGTTGACCAGAATCTCCAGCGCGATCTTGCGGAGCAGGTTGGTCTTGTACTCGTTGCCGCGATAGATCTGCGTCTGGCCGCGCTGGCGGCCATAACCCTGGGCGTCACAAACGGTCATTCGCGTGACGCCGATCTTGGCCAGCGCCTCGCGCACTTCGCTCAGCTTGGTCGGCTGTATCACCGCAATGACCATTCTCATCGGGTCGCACACCTTCCTGGTTCGCGCGGGGACGGCCAGTGACCGGCAAATCGGAGCATCAAGGACGATTGAAGGTCAGCCGGCTGTCGAGCACCTTGTGGATACGGCTGGCCGACTCTTGCAGGTGAGCACGGCTGTACGTGTCGAGCTCGACGTCGCCGGCCAGCGCCGCATTGATGCGTTCTTCGAGCCCTGTGAGCTCGGCAAACGCCACAGTTTGGCAATCTTCGGGAGCACGCGTATTGCCCAGGGCGATATCGGCCAGGCTCTTCAGATAGCTGCGCTGCAGATTGCGGCGCAGGCTGCTGATGGCCGGCTTGCGGTTGGTATACTCGCCCGCGGGCAAGTTGTCGGTTTCGGCGAAGATGGCCTTGGTCAGCCGCTGCAACAACTCGGCCGTGGTCAGGGCATCCTGATCGGGCGGCAGGTGCAGCTCGCTATCGTGCAATCGATCGAGCGTAAGCGACGACAACAACTGCTGCAGAATGCGGCTTTGCCACATGCCGATCACTTCGTGAACCGGGTAGTCGGTGCGCATGGGCATGCTGGCGCCCCAGTGCGACCAGCGCGAACTGGCCAGGTAGCCGTACATCTCGCGGGGGAAATCGAACGGCTTGTCGCTGAACACCTGGTCTTCCAGCAGGTCGAGCGCTTCGCGCTGTTTCTTTGCATCGACGACGACGAACGGCGGTTGGGCATTGGCATCCCCCTTGTGCGAGCGATGAACGTAGATGCCGCCGATGAAACGCGAGGCGATGTACATGGACTGCCCATGATTGCCCAGCAGCACTCCAAATACCTGGCGAACTTTTTGATAGCCTTCGCCGTCCTTGGCGGTTTCCTCGATCACCCTGGGCCATTGCTCGGCGATGAGCTGGGAGCGCTGCCTGGCATAGGCCAGCGGATCCTTGCCCATGTCGAAGCGGTTCGAGAGCGGGTCGGGATCGATGCCGCGTGTGTCTTCGTCCGTGGCATAGGCTAACTCGGGCTCGCCGGAGCGTGCGGCGATTTTCTTCAGCTCGGCAACTTCGCCGTCGGTGCCGCCGCCAAACGGTGTGTAGCCGTACTCGATGGCCCACACGTCGTAAGGGCCTAGCGTGGTCGAGAAGTAATCGCCCTGCGGCACGTCCTTGGGCGAGATGTTCGTGGGGTTGTAGTCCATCACCGAGGCCGACAGCCCCACTTCGCTCGTTTTCTTGGCGTCGTTCAACTCGTCGAGCGAGAGCATGGTGCTGGCTTTGAAATTGTGGCGCAGGCCGAGCGTGTGCCCGATTTCGTGCATGGTCACTTCCTTGAGACCCTGGGTGATCAGGCGCTCGAGATCCTCGGGATTTGCCTTGCGGCCGACCATGACGGCGGCGCCCAGCGCGAACTCGCGAGCCAGACCGTGGTGGACTTCGCAGCGGATCGTGCTGTCGGCACCGTGCCTGCGGATTTGCTCCTGATAGCTTTGCAGATCCAGCGGGCCGCCGGTCATGGCGGCGATGCCCTCGGCCGTGAAGTTTTCGTATTCGCGTTTCCAGAACTGCAGGAAGTCGGCATCGAAGATGACGTCGGCATCGAGGATCTGGCCGTTGTGCGGATTCACGCGCGAGGGGCCCATGGCAAAGCCGGCGCTGGCGGTGATCCAGCGAAAGGTGTTGTAGCGGATGTCTTCGGGATCCCAGTCGTCCTTGTCCTGCTGCTGCCGCACCTCGATGGCGTTGACGAAGCCGGCCTTCTCGAAGGCCTTGTTCCACTCTTCGATGCCCTCGCGAATCGGTTTGCGATAGGCATAGGGGATGGTCTTCTCCAGCCAGAACGTGATGGGTTTCTTGGGCGGCGAGAGCTTGGCTTGCGGATCGGCCTTTTGCAGATCCCAGCGATTGATATAGCGCACAAAGCGATCGTCGTCACCGTTGTGCGACCAGTCCTTGACGACCGTCAGAAAATAGCCCACGCGATCGTCGGCCAGCCGCGGCTTGTAGCCCGTCTCGGGCAAGGCGCTGATCGAGTAGTGAACGTTGATCGTAGCGCCCCGGCTGTCGGCTACGGAATCGAAATCGATCTTGCCGCTGGAGGCGTAGGTCGCGGCCACTTCCAACTCGATGTTGTTCGGAAATCCCTTGGGAAAGCCTTCGGCCCAGGTCGACTTGTCGCCGGCGAACGTGAATCCCGGCAGCGTGGAAGAAATCTGCGGCAGATCGCCCATGAAGATGCTGGTCATGTCGACGACGTGGGCGCCGCTGGGGCTGGTCGTGAGGATCGGCAAGCTGAACAAGACGCTGTCGGTGAAGGCCAATCCGACGGCGCGTTCCTGCGGATCGCCCTTTTTCGCTTTGAAGCGCACGTTGCGACGAACCACGTGAATGCGATCGTCCGACTTGCGGAACTGCCAGATCCAATCGTCGCCGAAGCCCCAGGTCATGCCGCCCAACAGCGGCCCGCGTCCGATGCCCTTGGCGATCGAGATCAGTACGATGTAATCCTTGTTCAAATCGCTGCCCGAAAGCTCGGCCAACAGCCGGTTGCCTTTGCGGTGCATTTTGATCATGCCGTCGATCGCGCTGAAGTCTTTGACCACTTCGGCGTAGGTCGGCTTGCTGGAGCTGGGGCTCTTGCTGGTGGCCGCGGCTGTGGGCTTGGCATCTTCCTTTTTCTCGGTCGCGGCATCCGGCTTGGGATCGTCGGCCCAGAGCACAGGCGCCCCGCAAAACAGCAAGCCGAAAGCCACTGTGCAGCCAAGCAAGTAATGGCGAGGATTCATCATGGTTTCTCACACGAGGGGTGTACGTGGGGATGCGGCGCGCGGCAGTCGACCAAAAGGGGGCGCTTGCACCCCGGTATTCGCGTTAAATATATCCTAACCTAACCAGTCCCCAATTGACCACAGGCATGTCGAAACTGGCGACGGGTCACCCTGGGAAAAGACGGGGTTTCCAGGGCGTCTATGCTGCTTTCCACCCGCCGGGGAATGTGATTGTGAGCTACGTGCCGAATATAGAGGTGGTGCGCGCTTAGGTATGCAATTTGGCAGGCGAGAAATGGGGCCATGGCAGTCGATAGTCGCAAGCTCGAACGGGTGCTGCGCTTGTACCCCGACGACTGTCAGCCCAGCACCATCGAACCGCTGACCGAGACGGGCGGCTTCAGCGGGGCACGCATCTGGCGGCTGCACACTCCGCGTGGAATGCTCTGCTTGCGACGCTGGCCGCCAAAGCACCCGGATCAGCAGCGGCTGGAATTCATTCAGGCGGTACTGTGGCACGTCGATCAGGAGGGCTTTCACGCCGTTCCGCTGCCCGTGGAAACCCAGCACCGCCACGGTTACGTGCTGTTCGCCGGACACCTTTGGGAGCTGACGCGTTGGCTGCCGGGCAGAGCCGACTATCGCCAGAACCCCTCTGCAGCGAGGCTCGAAAATGCGCTTGGCGCAGTGGCGCGGTTCCACCGCGCCACGGCAACCTTTCCGTTGCCGGAAACCGGGCCCGTAGCATCGCCCGGCATTGTCGAGCGACTCGCCCGCTTGCACGAGCTGATGGGCGGCCGGATTGAATCCCTGCGGCGGTCGACGCGGGAGGGCGCCTGGCCAGAACTGGCGGCGCGCGGTCAGCGGCTGATCGAGATGTTCGGGGCCGCTGCGCCGGGCGTTTTGACGGTGCTGGAAGACGCCGCCACGCGGCGCGTCGAGTTGCAGCCTTGCGTTCGCGATATTTGGCAGGCACACGTACTGTTCGAGCACGACGACGTCAGCGGCATCGTCGATTTTGGCTCGATGCGCCCGGAAAACGTGGCCGCGGACGTGGCTCGCTTGCTGGGCAGCCTGGCCGGGGACGAACGGGCCGATTGGCAGCGTGGATTGGCGGCCTACGAGCGATACCGCCCCCTCAGCAGCGACGAATTGCGGCTCGTGGCGGCATTCGACCGCAGCACGGTGTTGATGGGCGGACTGCAATGGTTGGAGTGGCTGTGTCTGGAGGAGCGCGTTTTTGCCGACCCGGCCGGCGTGCTGCGCCGTGTCGACGAATTCGTGGCGAGGCTTGGCTGTCTCACACGGGGAGCCGGTGGGATAGACTTGCCGTGATGGGCCCGCCGTAGGGGGCACCCCGGCGGTCGAACTATGGCGTGTGGAAATGCGTACTAGCAGCGGTCGAGCGTTGCAGAATCGCGAGACCACCCGCAAACCGACCCCCAAGTGGGGCCGTCGAGAACCGCGCGCCAAGCGGCGTTGCCGGGGCGTGGGAGCGACGTTAGAATTCCTGTCTGACCCTTAATGCCTTATCTTGTAAGGATATAAGAAGGATGCCCACCATGCCTCGTCATGTCCGTTGGCTGTGGGCCGCGGTGCTTGTGATCGCGGCCAACGTCGCATGGGCGCAACCGCAGGTCGACGACATTCTCTCCGGCCGTCCGCTCACCGGCCCGATCGATTCCGCTTTCGTTACGCCTGATTCGATCATCTCGGTGCGTGCCGGCTTCACACCGCCCGACGCCTCCGGTCGGTCGTCGTTGGCCGTGACGGTCACGATCCAGGCTGGCTGGCACATTTACTCGCTGACGCAGAAGCCGGTTCTCGCCGTGCCTACGACGATTACGGTGAGCGATTCGCCCGATTATCGCGTCACAGGTCCCTTCCAGCCGAACCTTCCGCCCGAAGTGGTGCGCAAGGATGGCGACGTGTTCGAACAGTTCGCCGGCGAAGTGACCTGGCAAGCGCCGGTCGAGTTGACCAAAGGGGTGGATCCGCGAAATCTGACGATCGCGGGGCGTGCGCGGATTCAAACGTGCAGTGAGACGAGTTGTTTGCAGCCGACCGTCTTCGAGTTCGCCGCCACCATGGTGGCAGGCGCGCCGAATGCCGCTGCCGGGGTCGAAGCATATTCCGACCCCAACGACCACGTGACCCTCAGCGGTCGCATCGAGCCGGCCAACGTTGCGCCCGGCGACACGGCGAGACTTATTGTCGAGGCAGCTCCGGCCGCGGGCTGGCACATTTATGAATTGGCCAACGTCGATCCGGCCGTGCCGGGCAACAAGCCCACGCTGATCGTGCTGACGAACACTTCGGGGCTGCCGTTCTCTCGCACCACGTCCGACAGCAAAGCGATCGCTGGCAAGCCGTTGTTGCCGGGCGAACCGGCGCTCGACTATTACGAAGGGCGCGTGGCCTGGACCACGCTGGTCAAGGTCCCCGCCGATGCCAAGCCGGGGACATACGGCATCGAGGGCATGATCGGCTATCAGGTGTGCCAGGACGACGCCTGCGACCTGCCACGGGGCGCAGCCTTCGCCGGCAAGCTCAGCGTTGGCACAGCGGACAAGAGCACCGGCGGCGCGGCATTGCGCTTCGTCGATGGCAAATACGGCCAGGCGGCCAAGCTGGCGCAAACCATCAATACACGCCGCGCCGAAATCGAGCCCGACGGCGCGCCGCTGGCCGGGGATAACGATCTGTCGTCGCTGCCCGTGGTGTTATTGTTTGGCTTCATCGGCGGATTCCTGTTGAACTTCATGCCCTGCGTGCTGCCGGTCATCGGGCTGAAGATTCTTTCGTTCGCCGAGCAGTCCGGACGCCACCGCGCTCAAATCCTGGCGCTGAACGTGTGGTACTCGCTGGGCCTGATGAGCGTGTTCATGGTGCTGGCGGTGCTGGCCACCGGGGCGAGCCTGGGCCTGAGCGATGAGAACCTGGGCTGGGGGCAGCAGTTCACGTCGACCACGTTCAACGTCGTGATGGTGGCGCTGGTGTTTGCCATGGCGCTGAGCTTTCTAGGGGTGTGGGAGATTCCCATTCCGGGCTTTGCCGCTTCGAGCAAGGCCAACGACCTGGCCAGTCGCGAAGGTGCGGTGGGCGCGTTCTCCAAGGGTGCGATGGCCACGGTGCTTTCCACGCCGTGCAGCGGGCCGTTCCTGGGGCCGGTCTTCGGTTTCACGTTGCGGCAACCGCCCGAAGTGACGTTCCTGATCTTTGCCGCGTTGGGATTGGGCATGGCGTCGCCGTATCTGTTGATCGGTGCGTTTCCGCGGTTGATCCGCTTCTTGCCCAGGCCGGGCGCGTGGATGGAAGCGTTCAAGCACATCATGGGCTTTGTGCTGTTGGGCACGATCGTGTTTTTGTTCACGTTCATGGACAAGGACTACATCGTGCCGACGTTCGCCATGATGATCGGCATTTGGGCGGCGTGCTGGTGGATCGGACGAGTGTCGTTCGTCGAGCCGCTGCCCACGCGGCTGAAAGCCTGGGCGCAAGGTGCGGCCGTGGCGTTGGCGGTTGGTTGGGCGTCGTTTCAATGGTTGACGCCGCAAGAGTCGCTCATCCCCTGGCAAAGCTTCTCGCAGGCCGAAGTGCAGCGGCTGACGTCGGAAGGCCGCACCGTGATGGTCGATTTTACGGCCGATTGGTGCCTGACCTGCAAGTGGAACTTAAAGACCGCCATCGAAACCGACGACGTCAAGCATTTGCTCGAAAAGAACCAGGTCGTGCCGCTTTTGGCCGATTGGTCCGAGCCGTCGGAAGAGATCAAGTCGGCGCTCGAATCGATCAACCGCAACTCGATTCCGCAGTTGGTGATCTATCCGGCCGACCGGCCCAACCATCCGATCGTCTTGAGCGACACCATCACCAAGCAGCAGTTGCTCGACGCGATCGCGGCCGCCGGACCGTCGAAAGCCGCCGCCAAGGAACTGGCCTCCATGCCGTAGCATGGCGAGTGGTCGAGCTTCGCCGCGCGCGTGTTATTCCCAGGCAACGCCGCGCGGGCCGGCCACGGTGCGGCCGATGGTCCAGCTTTCGATGCCGCCATCGGCCAGTTGATGCCGGATCGCGTCGGCATAGTACGAGCTGACGATCATCGCCATGCCGATGCCCATATTGAACACCTGGTCCATTTCGTCGGCATCGACTTCGCCCAACCGGGCCAACCAGGGGAACACCGGCGGCACGGTCCAACTGCCGCGATCGATCACCGCGCGAATGCCCTCGGGAAGAATACGTTCCAGGTTTTCGTGCAATCCGCCGCCCGTGATGTGGGCGATGCCGTGGACGACGCGCTTGACCGTGTAATAGTTCAACACGCGGCGCACGGGCCGCACGTACAGGCGGGTGGGCGTGAGCAGCGCTTGCCCGACCGTTTGGCCCAGCTCTTCCACGCGGTCGTCGGCGTTCAGGCCGGCCAGCTCGAATACGATCTTGCGCACCAGGCTATAGCCGTTGGAGTGCAAGCCGCTGGCGGCCAGCCCCAGGATCACGTCAGCGGGTGAAATCGAGCGGCCATCGATCAGGCGTGCGCGATCGGCTACCCCCACGCAAAAGCCGGCCAGGTCGTAGTCGCCGCGGGCGTACAGGTCGGGCATGATCGCGGTCTCGCCCCCCAACAGCGCGCAGTCGGCCTCGGTGCAACCGCTGGAGATGCCTTCGACGATTTGCTCCAGCAGCTCCGGATCGTCGTGCGACATAGCCACGTAGTCGAGGAAGAACAGCGGCTCGGCGCCGGTACACAGAGCGTCGTTGACGCTCATAGCCACCAGGTCGATCCCCACGGTGTTGTGTACACCGGCCAGCGTGGCCACCTTGAGCTTCGTGCCCACCCCGTCGGTACAGGAAACCAGCACGGGGTCTTGATATTTGCGGGCGAACAGCGCGCTGGCGAAGTCGAGCTGGAACAAGCCGGCGAAACCGCCGTCGTTGGGGATCACGCGCGGAGAGTGCGTGCGATGCAGCAACCGGGGCAGCCGGGCCATCGACTGCCGATACACGTCGAGGTCGACGCCCGAGTCCTTGTAAGTCGCTTTGGCCATTACGTCTTGCGCGGTTGCCAGAAGGAGAGCATGGCATTCTACGGAGCGTGCCGAAGAGTTGTCAAACCCGCGAGAGGCGCGTGTTGGGAGGCCGGGCCAGCCGGTGGATTGGCCAACGCCGAGCCGATGAAAAAAGCCGCGCCGGGCGATCGGAGAAGAACGCCCGGCGCGGCTGGTTGCGCATGCGAGTAACGTCTACATGGTTCGATCGCTTAAGCCATGCTGACCGTAACCGTCTTTGTTTCCAAATAGGGCTTCAGGCCTTCCTCGCCCAGTTCGCGCCCCATGCCGGACATTTTGAATCCGCCGAATGGGGCGGCCGTGTCGAACACGTCGTAGCAATTGATCCACACGGTGCCGGCCCGAAGCTTCGTGGCCAACGTGGTGGCGCGGCCGATGTCGCGCGTCCAGACGGCGGCGGCCAGGCCGTAAAACGTCTTGTTGCCGCGATCGACCACTTCGTCGGTGTCCTTGAACTTGAACACCGAGAGCACCGGGCCGAAGATTTCGTCCTTGGCGATCGACATGTCGTCCTTGGCGTCGGTGAACAGCGTCGGCTCGATGAAGTAGCCGCGGTCGCCGTGCCGCTTGCCGCCGGTGACGCATTGGGCGCCTTCCTTCTTGCCCAGGTCGATGTAGTGCATGATCTTGTCGAACTGCGCCTTGTCGACCTGCGCGCCTTGCTCGGTCGACGGATCGAGCGGATCGCCGACCTTGCGCTTCTTGTTCATCGCCACCAGCTTGTCGACGAACTTGTCGTGCACCTTTTCCTCGACAAACAGCCGGCTGCCGGCGCAGCAACACTGTCCCTGGTTCAAATACAATCCGGCGTGCGCGCCCACGGCGGCGGCGTCGAGATCGGCGTCGGCAAACACGATGTTGGGACTCTTGCCTCCCAACTCGAACGTCAGCCGCTTGAGCGTCTGGCTGGCATCCTTCATGATGATTTGCGCGGTTTTGTACTCGCCGGTGAAGGCCACCTTGTCGACGCCCGGATGCTTGACGATCGCGGCGCCGGCGGTGGGTCCGAAGCCGGGCACCACGTTGATCACGCCGTCGGGAATGCCGGCCTTCTGAGCCAGTCGTGCCATGCGCAGACAGCTTAGCGGTGTTTGCTCGGCGGGCTTCATCACGATGGTGCAGCCCGCGGCCAGCGCCGGTCCCCATTTCCAGGCCGTCATCAGCATGGGGAAGTTCCAAGGAATGATCTGGCCGACCACGCCCACCGGCTCGCGGCGCGTGTAACAGAAATACGGTCCGCGAATGGGGATAGTCTGGCCGTGAATCTTGTCGGCCCAGCCGGCATAGTAGCGCAGGCAGTCGATCGTCAGCGGCAGGTCGGCGGCCTTGGCTTCGCGAATGGGCTTTCCATTGTCGAATGATTCGAGTGCGGCCAATTCCTCCGCCTCGTCTTCGATCAGGTCGGCCAGCTTGGCGATCAATCGGCCGCGATCGCGGGCGTCCATCTTCGACCAAGGACCGTTTTCGAACGCGTTGCGTGCTGCCTCGACTGCCAGGTCGATATCGGCGGCATCGCCCTCGGCCACTTGGGTGATGAGCTCTTCGGTAGCCGGATTGATGGTTTCGAACGTCTTGCCGCTGGCCGCCGGCACCCATTGGCCGCCGATGAAACATTGAGTCTGGCGGATTTGCGGCCCGTGCGTTGTCTTCGTGATTGTGGCCATGGAGACCTCCCTATCGAGAGTGGTAAGTGCGTGCGTTCGCCAATTGCAGTGGAATGAGAGCCGGTGCGGGCAACCTACTTGCGCCACGACGGCCAATGTCATTTTAGCGCTTCGCCCGTCGGGCCTACAAGCCGTGGCGCTGTGCGTCGCTATTGCGCAGGAGGCTTATTCGTCGTCGCCATCGGATGTCGCGGCGGTTTTCTCGGACGAAGAGTCTGTATCATTCTTCAGGTCGACCGGGCCGAGTTGCTGCTCCAACAGGCGGCCGAGTTCGGCGCCGCGGGCTAGCGTGCTGAGTACCTTGCCGTCCTTGTCGACCAGGATCACGGTGGGGATGCCCATAATGCCGTAGTAGGTGGCGAGCTGGTTGTCGCTCCAGCCGCCATCGTACAAGTTGGCCCACGGTTTGGGATCTTTCTCGAGAAACGCTTCGAGCGCTTCGCGGTCGTTGTCGAGACTGACGGCAACCACGTCGAATCCCTTGTCGTGATACAGTTCGTAGTTGGCCTTTACATTGGGCAACTCGCGCAGGCACGGCCCACACCACGTGGCCCAAAAGTCCACCAGCACTACCTTGCCGCGATAGCTGCCCCAATCGAAGGTGCTGCCGTCCAGCAGCGTGCCGCTGATTTCCAGCGGTTGGCCGACTAGCGTCAAACGGCGCGCGGCACCCTGCATAGTCTTGCCGGCGTGCGAGACTTTCGAGTCGTCGCTCTTGGCGAGCACCTCGCCGAACTCCGCGTAGAGTTGCGCGGCGCGTTCTGGCTGAGCGTATTCGTAGGTTCTCGGCAGCAAGCTCGCGGCGCTGACCAGGTATGGTCCGGGCTGTTCGGTCGACGCGAGCGCCGCGCGAACGTCCAGCAGAAGCTGCGCTTGCTCGTCTTCGGTGCGGTCACCTCGTTGCATCACTCGCAGCGCCAACAGATGCTCCATGGCATCGCGGTAGCCGTCGAGGGACTTGTCGTCGTCCGTCGCGATCGTTTGGATCTGCTCCAACGCCGCGCGGGTTGCGGGCAGTGCCGCACGCTGATGTTCGATCGCTTCGGAGCGCTTCTCGGGACGATACGCGCGAAGTTCCTTGATGAACTCCAATAGCTGCGGCACAGTTGCATTTTCCGGCGGCGAATAACGATCGGCCGCCGCCTTGGCTTGTTCGTCGTTCGCAGGGGCTGCTTCCGACAAATTGGAGTCGCTCGCCGCGGGCGGTTCGTCCGCAATTGTTACGCGGCAGCAGGTCATCGCAAGGAGGCTCACCGCAAACAACCGCCAGACGACGTTGAAGCTGTACACCATGGTCTAGTTCCCTATGCTAGTGGGAAGGATCATCCGGGGCCTCGACGTTTTATTGTACGGCCAACAGCCTATTGAAAAATGCCGTCGTGGCATTTTTCAACCTCGCCAAGTGCGAATCAAAGCTTCACACGGCTCGCAGAATAACGACTTACGTCGCTATTCTGTCATCGCATCCATGCGATGTCGCAGCCTGTCGAATTCTTCAACAGGCCGCTAACGGTTGCAGGAATGCGATCCTCTTGGCATGTCAGTGGAAGGCGGCCTACTACCCTTTTTGCCCGGCCCTGATGTTCGCCTGGCAATCTGATAGACTGGCGATTGACCGCGAGCGACCGAGCTTGCGCAGTGTCCGCCAATTGTGACCGTCCGGAGAATCAGGCGTGCGACCCTTGAGCAAAGTGGCCCCCGGCTGGTGGGACTATACGACCTTGGACCGCGAGATCCTGGACGACGCGGCGCGGCTTTCGGCTGACGATCTGCTGGGCTTGTCGCGGCCTGGATTCACAGTGAAGTTCTACGATACGCGCGAGGACTTCTACCTGGCCGAGGCGTTGGAGTACATCACCGCCTGGCAACAGGCCAGCGAGGATCGGCCGGCCGGCATCTGCGGGCCGATCGGTCCGACGGAACAGTTGCCGCTGGTGGCGCGGTTGGTCAATGAGCTGAATCTCAATCTGCGACATTGTCATTTCTGGGGCATGGACGAATGGGCCGTGGATGGCCGGCCGGTGTCCGAGGACTTTCCGTTGAGCTTTGCACGGGCCGATCGCGAGCTGTGCTTCAACCGCATTCGGCACGAATTGCGGATGCCGGAGAGCCAACTGCACTTTCCGCTGCTGCCACTGGAAGATTATTGCCGCAGCTTCGACCAGGCGCGGTGCGTGGTGATGCAGGGAGGGCAGGGGGAAGTGAAGCATTGGGCGTTCAACGATCCGCCGCGGCGCGAAGGCGCCTATCAGGACCAGCCTCCGACGCCGGCCGAGTATCGCAAGCTGGGCACGCGGCTGGTGGAATTGCACCCCATGACGCTGATTCAGAACGCTCGGACGTCCGGCGGCGGCGTGGTCACCGGCGTGCCGACCCAAGCCTTCAGCGTCGGGCCGGTCGAAACCTGGAAGGCCGAAACGGTCTCGATCTGGCACGCGGGCAATCACGACAATCCGTTCGGCCAGCGGCTCACCACGCTGATGATCGCCAAGCGGCTGCCCGACAGTGCCGTGCCGATGTCGCTGCTGGCGGATCACCCGAACGTGCAGTTCAATTTTCTGCGTAGCGGCATCGGCGTGTGCGACGCGGAGATGCACTGACTATTGGCGCACACGGCGTCACCGCGCGAAAACCGATTGGATTAGCCTGGAGTACGTTGCTCAATAATGGATACCAAAAAACGCGCCTTTGCCGTGGCGGCGCATCCGGACGATATCGAGTTCGTGATGGCCGGCACGCTGATGCACCTGGCCGACGCGGGCTATGAAATCCACTACATGAACATCGCCAACGGCTGTTGCGGCTCGACGCAGCATAACGCCTCGGACACGGCGCGCATTCGCCAGCAGGAGGCGATCAACGCGGCGGAGAGCATCGGGGCCGAGTTTCATCCCAGCCTGGTGAACGACCTGGAGATTTTTTACAACCACGAGACGCTGGTACGGCTAGCGGCCGTGATGCGCGAGGTGGCGCCTGAGATTCTGTTGGTGCATGCTTCCAGCGACTACATGGAAGACCATATGAACGCCTGCCGGCTGGCGATCACGGCGGCATTCGCACGCGGAATGCCCAACTATCCGACGCTGCCGCCGCGCCCGCCGGTCGAGCAGCCCGTGACGATCTATCACGCCCAGCCGCACGGCAATCGCGATCCGCTGGGGCATCCCGTCGTGCCGGCGCTATACGTCGACGTCAGCGGCGTGATCGAGCGCAAGGCGGCAATGCTCGCCTGCCATAAAAGTCAGAAAGAATGGCTCGATACCAGCCAGGGATTGGATTCCTACGTGGAGACCATGAAGGAGCTGATGCGCGAAGTGGGGCGCATGAGCGGGCGATTCGAGTATGCGGAAGGATGGCGGCGGCACACGCACCTGGGGCTGTGCGCGGCGGGGGCCGATCCGCTGCGAGCGGCCCTCAAAGACCGCATATTCGCCGCGACCTGACACCGAGCCGGGCCGAACCGGCAGCGCCAGCACGCGCAACTTGACACTGGTTTGGGTACAGTTAAGATAACAAGCTTGCATAGCAGGCTCGCCCGAAATCGTATCGTGCGAGCCTGTTAGGCGCAAGCGGCGTGGGTGCCGCAGTGCACGCGCGCAGATCGAACGTTCGACTGGCGCGCCGGGCAGGCGCCGCGCATCACCGATCGCCCCGGACGCGTTTCCACGAGACGCGCAAGACCTTTAGCTGCGACCTCGCACAGGAGCACGTTTGATGACCGTTCATCGGCGGTTGCAACTTTCGGAAGTCGGCGACGTGAGCGTGGTGCGCTTTGTCGACCGCAAGATTCTCGACGAAGCCAACATTCAAGAGCTGGGACAAGAGCTGTTCCAATTGATCGAAGAAGAGAGCCGCAAGAGCTTGCTGCTGAATTTCTCCTCGGTCGAGTTTCTTTCCAGCGCCGCGCTGGGCAAGCTGATCACGCTGGACAAGAAGGTCAAGGCTCACGGCGGCAAGTTGAAGCTCAGCAATATCCGCCCCGAAATCTACGAAGTCTTCGCGATCACGAAGCTCAATAAACTGTTCGATATCAAAGACGACGAGGCCGACGCCTTGGCCAGCTTTTAAGTTGCGAACCACGGCCGACACTCGCGCCGTGCTCGTGGGCGTCCCGACAAATCGCCCGTTGATCATGAGTGGCGGATTGACAACGCGGTAAGTCATGTCACAACCTCCAGCAGCCTGGACCATCGATCGCACGATCCCCAGCGAGTTGGCCGCGGGCCACCGCGTGCTGGAAGAGCTACTGGGCAAGCTCGAGCTGGAAGGCTGGTCGTCTCGCGATTTCTTCGGACTGCGGCTGGCCCTGGAGGAAGCCGTGGTCAACGCCATCAAGCACGGCAATCGCCTGGACGCGTCGAAGTGCGTACACGTCGTGTGTCGCTCGACTCGCGAAAAAGTGTGGATTCACGTCAGCGACGAGGGGCCAGGCTTCGATCCGGAAGCCGTGCCGGATTGCACCGATGCGGAGCACATCGAGGCCCCCAACGGGCGCGGCATCATGCTGATGCGAAACTTCATGAGCCACGTCGAATACAACGACTGTGGCAATGCCGTCACCATGGAAAAGCTGCGACAATCCGGCAGCTAGCATCCTCTTCGCTTTCCGTCGCCAGCGATCTGCTCTTGAGCCAGGCGGCTCGATTGGCTACAAGCCACGGCCCATTTTTTCAGCGTGGGCTGAAGAATCGCTGGATGGCCGACCCCTCCGGACCGCGGGGGGCAGGAGCGAAACGCATGCGGTGGCGAAGTTCGTGCGTGTTGTTGCTGGCAATCGCAACCGCTGTTGTTGCGCGCGCCGACGAGCTTCCCTATACGGCCTACGTCAACTCCGACGACGTTTACGTGCGCAGCGGACCGGGACGAAACTACTATCCCACCGAAAAGCTCATGCGAGGCGACACGGTCGAGGTCTATCGTCACGATCCCGGCGGGTGGCTGGCCATTCGCCCGACGCGGGCCAGCTTTGCCTGGGTCTCGCAGCGGCACCTCGATCCCAGCGGCGACGGACTGGCAACGGTCAACACCGACCGCGTCGTGGCGCGCGTGGGCAGCACCTTCAGCGACGTGCGCGACGTAATCCAGGTGCGACTCGAACAGGGCGAAAAGGTCGAATTACTTGCGCCGCCCCAGCCCGATTCCCCCTGGTGCAAGATTGCACCGCCAGCCGGCGAGTTTCGCTGGGTGTTTTCCAAGTACGTCGATCGCAAGGTGCCCGCCGATCTGGCCGGCCGCGACGACGACGCCAGTCGAGCCGACGGCGACGACGTGCGGCTGGTGAACTCTGAGACCAATGCCGAAACACCGCGCGACTTCGATCCCTTGCAGGCCGCCGGCGCCAATTCGTCGGCGCCGCTCGATCCGGCGTCCTTTGCCGCACGCGACTTGGCTCGACTGGAGTTGGAATTGTCGGCCGTGGTGTCCGGCGACATATCGGCGTGGACTTTCGGCGATCTTCAGCAGCGGGCCGAAGGCTTGCTGCAACAGGCCCAGACCTCGGCCGAGCGCGGCCACGTACGTATTCTCTTGAGCAAGCTGCAGCGGTTCGACGAGATTCGCCAGCGCCACGAAAAGCTGCGCCAGTCGACCGCTGAAACGGCCGCGACTGCGCCGGCCGCTGTGGCCACCGGCGAGTACCGCCGCGCGGACATTTCGCAGTTTGACGGCGTGGGACGGCTCTCGCCGGTCATTTCTGAAAAAGTCGGCGGGCCGCAATACGCGCTGGTCGACAACGCCAACGCGGTTATCTCGTTCGTCACGCCTGCGCCCGGCGTCAATCTGCGGCCCTACGTCGACCACTACGTCGGCGTCAACGGTCAGCGCGGCTATTTGACGGACCTGCAACGCCAGCACATCAGCGTGCAACGCGTGACCGTGCTGGACGTCGCGCGGCGGTAAGGCCGCGATTGCCCAGCGGGCAACCATCTTGGATTTCGGCGTGCGCCGACCCATTCACCAGGATTCCCAGGCCCGAGAGCTTCGCCGAGCGTCACATCAGCTAGCTGCTGGCGCGAAATGAGGGGCTGGCCGTCGAATTTGGCTCGCCTCGGCCGCTTTCCCGAGCCGAAAAACTTCTAACGTCGGCACAATCGGCCGAGCCTGCCGCTGGCGGACCGTGACTTCACGATACGCATGGGGCGGCAGGCAGGGGGGACTTGGCTCTGGGGGGAGACCATGCCAACGGGAGTTTGCCGGCGCGCCTGCGCGCGCCGTTGCGCTGCAGCATCGATTTCACTCGGCAATCGCGCCAGCCGCCTGCCGATCTTGGCGCTGCTGGCGGCGATGGCCGCCAGTTGCCTTACAACCCGTGCCCTAGGCGGCGGCGAAGCGGTACAAGCCAGCTCGAGCCGGCAAGCGCGCGACGAGGCGGTGCGAGCCATTCCGCTCAACAAGCTCACCCCGCAAGACAAACAGCGCGTCGCCGCCACCTTGAACGCCACGGGTCTCTACCGCCGCTTGCCCGTGCAAGTGACCGAGTGCGATCCGGACATGTACCTGTTCTTGGTGCGTCATCCGGAGGTGGTGGTCAACATCTGGGAAGTGATGAAGATCTCGAACGTGGCGCTCAATCGCACGGGCAAGGACACGTTTCAAGCCACGGACGGCGCCGGCACTCTGTGCAACGTCAAGTTTTGCTATAGCGACCACGAAACGCAGGTCATCTACGCCGAAGGCAGCTACGAGGGCCCGCTGTTCAGAAAGCCAATCAACGCGCGGTGCGTGCTGTTGCTCAAGAGCGGCTATATCCGAGAGACGAACGGGCGGTACTACGTCACCAGCCGCATGGACACGTTCATGGACATCGATCATGCGGGCGTGGAGATGCTGGCCAAGACGATGCAACCGCTGGTCAACCGCGCGGCCGATTACAACTTTGTCGAGACGGCGGCCTTTCTCAGCCAGATTTCGCGCACCTCGGAGGCGAATCCGCAGGGCGTCGGCCGATTGTCGCGCAAGTTAACCAAGCTCGAGCCCGAGGTACGCGAGCGCTTCGCCGAGCTATCGCTGGAGGTGGCGAACAAGGCGCGCCAGCGCGAGGCGACTGAATTCACCACCAGTAGTGTCGCGCCAGCCGAGTCGGCGGCACAACGCGTATCGCTCGAGCGGCGATAGCTGTTGCACGAATCGAGTGGAGCGTGCGATCTGGCGGAACGTAGTCAGGGATCAGTGGCTGGCGGTCGATCCGCCGGCGACGCGGTCTTGCGCCATTTCGCGAACGGCCTGTAGATCGAGCTTACCCGTGCCCAACAGCGGGATTTCGTCCACTTCGAAAAAGCTGTCGTTGCCGGGGATCCACAGGTTGGGAAGGCCTTGGGCCGCCAGGTCCTTGGTGATCTGAGCCGGCGGCTTGTCGGTGGGCAGGTGGAAGACGATCAACCGTTCGCCCTTGCGTTCGTCGGGCACGGCGGTCACGGCGACGAACACTTTCTCGTCGTCGTCGGTCAGCATGCGCTGCAGCAACTCTTCGATGCGGATGTGCGGCACCATTTCGCCGCCGATCTTGGAAAAGCGGCTCAAACGCCCTGTAATGTGGATGAAGCCCTCGGCGTCGAGCATACCCATGTCGCCGGTGACGTACCACTCGCCGCGCATGACCTTGGCGGTTTGCTCGGGCATCTTGAAGTAGCCTTTCATCACGTTGGGCCCCTTGATGAGCAGCATGCCCGGCTCATCGATGCCCAGGTCCTCGCCGGTGTCGACGTCGACGATCTTGGCACTGACGCCGTGGACGGGCCGCCCCACCGTGCCGACGCGCTGGTATTCGACCGAACCGCCGGGAGCGCGGTTGGTTGGCACATTCACCGAGACCACGGGCGAAAGCTCGGTCGTGCCATAACCTTCCATCGGGCGGATGCCGAAGTGCTCCTCGAACGCTTCGAGCAAATCGGTGGGCAGCTTTTCGGCGCCGGTGACCACCAGGTCGAGGCTCTGGAACTCGTCGCGCGTGCAGCGGCGCATGTACGAACGCAGGAACGTGGGGGTCGACACCAGGATGGTCACGTCGTGATCCACGCACAGCTTGCCGATGATCTTGGCATCCAAGGGGCTGAAGTGGTAGGCGCCCTTGACGTCGGTACACAGCACGGCCCACAGCGCGATGGTGTAGCCCATCGAGTGAAACAGCGGCAGAATGCCGCACACGGTGTCCCCCTCGCCCAATCGCAAGGTGTCCTCGATGGCCGCCACGTTCGAGCCGATGTTGGCGTGCGTGAGCATCACGCCCTTGGGCAGGCCAGTCGACCCCGAGGTATAGATGATCGTGGACAAGTCGTCCCATTGGTTCTTGTGCAGCCCCAGCCAGCGTTCGAGCAGCACCGGCGGCAACACGTACGTTCCCAGCACGCTCGCCAGCTTGTCGGCAGTGCTCACTTGCTCGCGCAGGTCCTCCAGGTAGAGCAGTTCGGCGTTCAACTTGAAGTTGAATCGCTCCATGAACTTGCGGCTGGTCACCACGTGGCGGATGCCGCACTGCTCGATGCAATAGTTGAGCGTGTCGGAGGTGACCGTATAGTTGAGATTGACCGGCACCTTGCGCATCAACGCAATGGCCGTGTTGGCCAGCACGCCGCCGGCCGATGGAGGCACCAGCACGCCGATGAACTGCTCGTCGGGTGCGATGCCGTTGCGCAGCAGAATGCGCCGGAAGATGAGCGTTCGCATCAACAGGCTGCCGCCCGTCATCTGCACGCCGGTCGAATCGGCGACCTTCTGTTTGAACAGGGATTGGCGGCACTTCCGCAGAAAGAGCCGCGGCAACATGATCCGGCGCGGTTGATCGCTCATCGTGGTTCCAGCACTCGAGAGAAAAAGGGGACTCTCCGAACCCGGGTGTTAGACGCCGCCGGAGCGCGCTTGGTCAGCGGGAGTGCAAACGGGAGTGTTTAGCCTGGGCCCTTGCGGTATATGTGTAAGAATACTTTCTCGGGGGGTGGTCCGACAAGACGACTATCGCGGCCTTGGTCGGCCGGGGCGCGTCGCTGCGACATCGCGTCACACCGGCTCGTCGATGGCCGGCTCGTCGATGACCGGATTCGCCAACGTGCCGATCGATTCGATTTCGACGCGAAGCTGATCGCCGTGCTTGAGCCACACCGGCGGCTTGCGAGCCATGCCGACGCCGTGGGGTGTGCCGGTCAGGATGACTGTGCCGGGCAGCAAAGTTGTGCTGCCACTCAAGAACTCGATCAGGGTGGGTACATCAAAGATCATATCGTCCGTATTCCAGTCCTGCATCACTTCGCCGTTGAGCACCGTGCGGATCGCCAGCGAATTGGGATTGGGAATCTCGTCGGCCGTGACCAGGCAGGGGCCCAACGGGCAGAAGGTGTCGAACGTCTTGCCGCGGCACCACTGGCTGCCTCCCATCTCCTTTTGCCAGTCGCGGGCGCTGATGTCGTTGCCGCAGGTGTATCCCAGCACGAAGTCGAGCGCCCGCTCGCGCGAGACGTTCTTCGCACGCTTGCCGATGACCACCGCCAGCTCGCACTCGTAGTCGACTTGCTCGCTCTTCAGGTGGCGCGGCAGCATCACCGGGTCGCCGGGGTTTTGTACGGCGCTAACGGCCTTCATGAAGAGCACCGGCCACTTGGGAATGGGCGCGTTGCCCTCGGCGGCGTGGCGCCGATAGTTGAGCCCGATGCACAAGATGCCGGTTGGCGCGATCGGCGCGAGCAGCTTGCGCACGTCGGCCCGTCGCTCGCTCACCTCGTACCGGCCAAAGACATCGCCGTCGATCTCACGTGCCGAGCCATCGGCACGCTGTGCGGCAAAGTGGACTTGTTGTTGCGCATCTTCATAGCGGATGATCTTCATTGTTTGCTTGGCGCCTTGTAACAGGAGGGGGGGTGCAGCGAGGGAGCAAGCAGCGAGCAGGAATGATTATTTTCCGCGCCGGCACGCGCGTCAATGACCAGGCCCGTGTCATCGGCTGGCAAGATGCAGCTCGACGCGCGAATCGCTATGATGGGTCTATGAGTTGTGCCGATGCTGTGCAAAACAACGTGGAGTTGTCGCTGGGCGCCAGCCATTTTTTTGTCAGAGAGCCAGGCACGCTGCGCATGGAGCACGCGCGCGACGAGGAGGTCGCCTGGGAGACGTTTCGCGGCCATTTGCTCGATGCGGCGCACTGCATCGGGCGGCGGCGCTTTCGTGCCTGGCACGTGTTCGTCGACGATGAGGACACGCACGCGCCGGCGCCGCTCGTGTCGGTGTATTGGGATCGCGAGGCAGGGCGGATTGCGATCGTGCGGCGCATCCTGACGCACGGCTTCGAAGCGTACGAAGACCCGCCGGGCGTCATTCTCAGCCGTCCGGTTCGGAAGTGGCTTCGCGAACTGGTGGGCACGATCGACCTGGCGACGATCGGCCCCGGCGAGTTGGCCGGCGAGTTGCGCACCGGCCTGTTTCTGGCCGTGATCGGCGTCAGCCGCTTGCCGATTACGTCGCTCGAATCACCGCTGCCGTCGTTTTCGCTGGGACTACTTGCCTACTTTCCGAGTCTGGATTTCGGCGGAGAGTCCTGGTGGACCGACCCCGTGGCGCTATTGCGGGCGGCGCTGTCGGGGCGGCTGGCCGGCGTGGAATTGGCCAAGGCCCTGGAAACGGCCTTGCGCGCCGCGGCCGACCAAGAGCAACCGCAGATTGCGCAAGCGTTGGCAGACCATGCCGCGGCGACTGAGGACGGGTTGCGGCGTGTGTGCGAAATGCTTCGCGCTACGTTTCGCTACGTCTCGCTCTCTCCGTATGGCAGTTTCGTCGACCGCCTGATTGCGCTGCTGGCGGCGCTGGCCGACGGCGATGCGGTGGGTACCGCCGCCGTGACGGACTCGATCAGCACGATGCTCAGGCAGCTTTGCCGGCACTTGACCGCCTTCGATCTGGCCACGTTTCACAATTCGGGAGCCAACTATCCCGACGCGCTGTTCTTGGACGCGCTGCTCAAGCAATTCATGCGGCTCGTCGCATCGCAGCCCTCGCTGTTGATCGACGAACCGGGCGATTCCGAGGCGGAGCAACGGGCCCGCCGCATTCGCCGCCGCGCCTTGCGACAGGCATGCCTGCTGCGCCAGCATTACGAGAGATTGCGCGTGCCCGATGCGCCGACCTCGCAAGGAGAGTTGCTCCGCGTGTTGCCCGAGCCGCTGGTGCGGGTGCCGGAGGAGCAGATTGCCCAAGCGAGCAAGCGTCGGCGAGTGCTGTTCGCCGATGAACCGCTCGATGGCCTGCTGACGCCAGTCGCCAGGCAGTCGCTGCAGGCCGGTCTGGCAGACCTCGATCAAGCGACAGAGCTACTCGAACTAGGTCGGGCGTACTTTCTGGATCGGCCGCTGGGAGTGCTTAAGCAGCCAGGCGAAGTCGATCGCACGCCGCTGGTATCGCACACCGCGGTGAGCCGGACGGTCGTGAAGCGACGATTGGCCGAGTTGCTGGCCAACGGATGGATTGCGCCCCCACAACACGATCGCTGGCGCGACACGATTGATGCGCTGCCCATCGCCGGCGTGCCGGTCGCCGAGTTGACGTGCGTCGAACGCCCGGGCGTAGTTTCGCTTGCCGATACGCTCAAAGTGGCGCCGGATTTTGTCCTGCAACGGAGCCGGCTCGATGAATTGGTCGCCTGCTACGACTGGACGATCGACACGCTGAATGCATGCGACGTCTTGGCGAGCATAGAGTGTTTGCGCGGGGGGCTCCTCGTGCATCACGTGACGGACGGCGGACTGCCGACGCTGCGAATCTACGACTCGCAGTTGCGACTGCGACTCGAGTTAGACTTTGGCCACGAGCCGGGCGACACCGTGCGCTATGTCGAGCGCGACGGAGTCGAATGGGTCGATCGGCTGCGGGTGCGCGCCGTTTGGGAGGAGAACGGCGGTCCGGAGCTGGTCGAGCGGCGACAAATCGACGTGGAACGCTGGATTGTTCTGCGCGGTGCTCTCCGTGAAGGCGCCGGCCGCTCGACTTGAAACGGTCGACCGGAACGAGCATAGTGAAGCCCTTGCAGTTTGCGCCGCGCGTTCGGAGATCGAGTTATGACGTGGATTCGACTGTTGTTGGTCGTATGTATTGGCAATTGCGCTGGCCAGGTCGTTGAGGCCGCGGCCAAGAACGTGGTGTTGGTCGTGGTGGACGATCTTGGCTTTGAGCTGGGTTGTTATGGCGATGCCGCTGCGCGGACGCCCAATCTCGATCGATTGGCCGCAGACGGAGCGTTGTTCACGCACGCGTTTTGCACGACCGCCAGTTGCAGCGCCAGCCGCTCGGTGATTCTCACCGGTTTGTACAACCATGCCAACGGTCAGTATGGTCACCAGCATGCCGAGCATCACTTCAGCTCCTTCAATCGAGTAAAGTCGCTAAGCGCTCGACTTTCGGAAGCCGGCTACCGCACGGCTCGCGTGGGAAAATATCACGTAGCGCCCGAAGAGGTGTATGCGTTCGACGAGGCCCTTGCGGGCAACGCGCGCAACGGCGTGCAAATGGCCGACAGCAGCCGCGCATTCCTCGAAGCGGACGACGCGCGGCCGTTCTTTCTCTATTTCTGCACGGCCGATCCGCATCGCGGCGCTCACGATGACGGCGGACCGTTGCGTCCCAATTTGTTTGGCAACGAGGGGCAATACCACGGCGTGACGTCCGAGCGATTCGATCCGTCCGCACTGAGCGTCCCGCCGTTCCTGCCGGATACCGCGGCGTGCCGGGCCGAACTGGCCGAGTACTATCAATCGGTATCGCGACTCGACCAGGGCGTTGGACGGCTGGTGCAGATGCTCAAGGAAGCGGGCCGTTGGGACGATACGCTGCTGGTGTTTCTGTCCGACAACGGAATCGCGTTTCAGGGTGCGAAGACCACGGCCTATGAGCCTGGATTGCGGCTCCCCTGCCTCGTGCGCAATCCGTACGTCGAGAAGCGCGGCGTTCAGTGCGGCGCCATGATTACGTGGGCCGATCTCGCACCGACGATTTTGGAGTTTGCCGGCGCCAAGTTCCAGCCAAACGAAATGCACGGACGGTCATTCCTGGGCGTGCTCGAACAGACCGATCCGCCGGGTTTCGACGAAGTTTATGCATCCCACACGTTTCACGAAATCACCATGTACTATCCGATGCGTGTGGTACGCACGCGTCGCCACAAGCTGATCTGGAACATCGCGCATCGGCTCGAGTACCCGTCGGCCTCGGATTTGCATCGCTCGTCAACCTGGCAGGAGGCGCTGGCCCACGGCCCGGAGTCGTTGTACGGCAAGCGCACGGTGGCGGCGTATCTGAATCGACCCCAGTTCGAGCTGTACGACTTAAAGGACGATCCCGACGAGGTCGACAATCTGGCAAACGATCCGAAACACGCCGAGTTGCTTGCCAGCTTGAAAGCGAAGGTGCGCGCTTTTCAAGAGCGCACCAACGATCCCTGGATACTGAAGTGGGAGTACGAGTAGCTGACCGGAACGAGCTGCTCATGAAGAAAAGAAGAGGCGCTCGGCCGTCTTGCGCAGCAACCATGCGCGATCGTCGTCGGTGAGGAAGTCGAGCCGGCCGCGCACCAGCTCGATTGAATCGCGATAGGTGTGCCCCGCGTGCACCTGGTAGGGGCAATCAGTGGCCCACATCAGGCGGTTGGCGCCAAAGGCTTCGACCAGCCGGCGGATCATTGGCGCCAGGTCCAAGTAAGGCGCTTGCTTCGCGCCCAGCGCGTAAAAGGCCGAGATCTTGACGTGTGTGCGCTGGTGCCGAGCCAGCCGGCAGAGCGCGTCGACGTCCGCGTCGCGGATCGTCCCGTCGACGCCGATGCGCGCGAAATGGTCGATCACGACCGGCGTCTGTGGAAAGCGCTCACACATCCGGTCGAGCGGCGCGAGGGCCTCGGGATTGATCAGCGCGCACATCGCCAGGTTCTCTTCCGCGCCGTGCCGCCAGAAGGCCGCCATCGCATCGTCCGCCAGCCAGGGTTCGACCGGCTCGCTGCCGGGGTGAATGCGAAAGCCGCGCACGCCCTGCTTCTTGAGGTCGCGCATCGTGTGGCGCACGCCGGTCGCATGATGGTCGACGACCGCCACGCCGGAAAACGTCTCGGGGGCGTCGTGCATGGCGTCGAGCATGTAGCGGTTGTCGAAGCGATAGTAGCTCATCTGAATGAGCACCACGCGGTCGACGCCGCAGGGGCGCGCTTCAGCCAGCAACTCCGCGGGCGTGAAGCTGGCGGGCTGCATTTGCGACTTCGTGAAGCCGTCGGCCAGCGGATAGCGCTCGACGTCCGGCGTCCAAACGTGCGAATGCGCGTCGATGCAACCGGTCGACAGGTCGCCGGCCGCATGGGTTGAAACATCGGTCATGGCGACAATGCCAGCCGCAGCGGCAGCAGCTTGCAGGAATTCGCGGCGGGAAACAGAACAGCAGACATCGGCGGAAGGCGCCATGGTGTGGTCCTGGAAACAGGATAGGTATACGTCGCGTTCCAGGACGTTTTAACCGCCGCATCGACCGCTCGCAAGCAAAACGCCCGCCGGCGCCACAATCTGCAGCGCCGATGGGCTTGAGTCGGGTCAAATAGTGGCGAACGGATTCATCCTGCCGAGCGTCGAACGACTGGCAGTCTGTTGAAGAATTCAACAGGCTGCTAGCTGACGCTCAGGTTCAGCAGGTAGTCGTCCAGCGCTTTGCGCAGCTTGTTTTCTTCGAGCGTGAGCTCGTCGATCTGCTTGCGGCTTTTCTCCACCTGGTCTTCCTGCGTGCCGAACTTTTCGACGTACCGCTTGTAAAGGTCGGTGTTGCGATCCAACTGGCCCATGTTCTGGCGGATGCGGTTCTGCTCTTGCGTGATGGCGGCCACCTGTTGCTCCAGCCGGCTACGCTGTTGCACAAGTTGCTGGATGGCTTGCTTGCGCTTGACCACTTCCTGCAGGGCTTCCTTCACCTGCGGGCTGGTTTCCTTGCGGTTGGTGTAGTAGACGATCATGCCGTCGTCGATGTTCGACAAGGCCAGTTGCTGGCTGATGATCTGCTCTTCCTCGACGTTCAGTGTCACCGGCTTGCCCGGCTCGGCCTGGACGGCGAACCGATAGCGGTCGCGCGTCTTTTCGGCCGGCTCCTTGGGCGTGACCAGCTTCCAGTTGGCGTCGAAAGGCTGCTCGATCAGGACGGTCTTGGCCTTGCTGTCGGAGTTCTTCACCGTATAGATCTGCTCGCGCGTAAGCTTGCGGGTGACTTGCATCGTGCCCTTGACGATCTTCACGCTCACCAGGCTTTCCGGGTGCCCCTTGCTCTCGGGCGCCACTTCGGTCTTCAGGTCGAGCGCATAGCTGATCAGCCGTTCGGCGCCAGGGGCCAGGTCTTCGACGATCGCGTCGCCGGCATACGAACCGCCGTCGAACACGGTGATCGGGCCCTGCATCAAGTGCAGGTCGGTCGAATTGACCAGCCGCAGGCCGTTGAGCGGATGTTCGGCCTGCACGGCCGGGTTATAGATCGAAACTTTCTCGCCTTTGACCGTCTCGTTGACGATTGGCAGCATGGCCGACTTCTGCCGGGCCAGCGTGACCGGCGTGCCAATGGTGTACTGGAACAGTTCGCCCACTTCGCCGGCCTGAGCCGAGGGCTGGCTACGAATGTACGCGAAGCTATTCTGGGCAGCAGGTGAGTCTAAATCGACCGTGAAGGCGGGCATATCAGCAGGCGCACCTTCTGCCGCACGACTGCCACGATCGCCCTTTGCCATCGGACGAGCCGCGTCGCCTGGTACGGCATTTTCCGATCTCGCCAGCAATTGCTCAGCTTCACTCAGATCTTGCCCATAGCGCTGCGCCCGCAGCGATGCAAACAGATTCAGCTTTTCTTCCGGCCGCTCGACGTACAGTGGCTCATAAAGATCCATGCGATAGGAAATCGGCCGGCCGCTGACCAGCGTTAGCGCCACGTCGTTCCAATCGCCTTCGGTGGTGTTTTCGACAATGGCCCAGCCTTGCAGGAACGGCGGCTCCTTGTCGTCGAGCACCAGGCGGTAGCTGGTTTTCCAGACGGGCGTCTCTTGGATGTAGCCCACGCGCACCGGGCGTTTGCCGTTGCCCAGCAGGTTGAGCGTCACGGTTTTTTTGTCGGTGTTGTGGCCGCTGGCCAGTACGGCCAGCGCCTGGCGCAATTCCGCGTCGAGTTTTTCGCTGTCCAGCTTGATGCGGCTGATCGATTCCATGGGCACGCTGCGCAATCCGCCGTCGGTCAGCAGGTTAAGAAACTCGACCTCGACCACCTCATGGTCCTTGCCCACTTCCTTGCGGCGTTTTTCCACTCCCAACAGAATGCCGTCGATGGCATTGGGCGCTTCGACGCTAATACGCTCGCCGCGCACCTGGTCGAGTATCTGCCCCAGCGTAGGGTTTTCGGTCAGGTCGATGGGGAAGGTTTGCAGCGTCTTGGTGATGGGATCCTTCGAGCCGTAGGTGACGGTGGAAATGGTGCCGCCGCCGCGGTCTTCCAGAATCATGCTCTTGAGCAGATCGTTGATGTCGTCGACGTTGAATTGCAGCTCGACCTGGGCGTCACCGTCGACATCGCCGCGATGCTCGAAATAGCCCACGCCGGAGTTGAACATAATGACGCGATCAAGCGGCAAGGCATCGTTGCCATTGGCGGCCGCCGGCGCGGCTTCTTGAGCGAATAGCGCCGCCGGTGCGGCCAACAACGTGACCACAGCCAGCGCAACCAGGCCGTGCGATGGTCGGCGCGAGAAATGGTTCGGCTTCATCGATCTACTCCATAAAGTGTTCCGAGCCACGGCGGGGAAATGGTAGTGGACGTCCCGTGGCGCCTCTTTCGGGTAATTCTAGCTTTTTGGACGCCCCAGGGGCATGAGAAGTTCCCTCGGGAAAATGCCCCGCGGGCGCCATTCAGGCCGGTCAGCCCATTGAAATCCAGGCTTCAGGCTGTCCGATCTGCATGCCAGACGTCCGACGGCCGTGTTGACACGCTAAAGCGCGTACTCCCACGGCGTCATGGCAGCCGTTCTTACAGGTACCCGCGTACCGTCTCGATGGCCGTGATGGTGGCCAGCGAGAAGAAGAACACGCCGGACACCAGCAGGCCCGCACGGGCGAACCATCCGGGCCGCAGCGGCTTGGGCAACAGCGTCAGGTTGATGACCAGCGTGTGCAGGCAGCTAAAGCCCAGGGCAAAGTTCATGATCAGCGTGGCCATCTTCAGCAGTCCCAGCGGCTTGCCGACCGACAAGAGCACCAGCCCCACGGCCATGTAGCACAACAGCACCGAGAAATAGACAACTCGAATGCGCTTCGGATCGAGTGCTCGCAGCCGGCGGCTGGACGTCCAAACGACGTCAACCCAGCGGCGAATGGCGCCGTCGGCCGAGGTGGTCATGCCGGGCCCCAGCACCAGAAAGCCGCACAGCAGCGTCATGTACCAGACGGCCGAGCCGAAGCTCGGCCCCCAGGCGTCGGAGACGGCCTGGCTCACGCCGTCGGCCGTCATGCCCGCGGCGTACCAGTCGCTGACTTCGGTGCCGCGCGGCAGGAACTGCACGGACAGCATGCTGGGCAGCGCCATGCCAAGAAAACACGCAGGCATCCAAATGACGAGTTGATCGCGAGCGACGTGGCGCACCCAGCGCCGCCAGCGGACCAGGGATTCCTTGGTCACTTTGAACACCATGCCGACGTGTGACAGGCCGATATCGTGGCCGCCGATCATGCTGGGGATCGCGCCCACGTGATGACCCATACCCCAACCCTGGTCGCGCGTGTAGTTGCTGATGGGCGTGTTCGACAGGCCGCCGGAACCGGCGATGGCCGTGAACGCGGCCAGCAGCGCAATCGTGCTGAAATCGATGTCCGGGAACGGGCGCCCGGTAAACAGGGCCACGAAGATGTTTTCGACTTCGACGACGGGCTTGCCGACAGCGGTGCCTTCGACGGTGAGCGGAAGCCCCTGGTCCACAACGCCCGATTGGCCGTCGTTGCTGCGGCCCTCGCCGCGATCGAGCACGCGGGCGCCGTTGGCGACTTCGACGCGTTGCACGGGCACGGTGCCGAACTTGACAAAGCCGGTGAGGATCTCACGCCAGGTGTCGGCCGTGGAAAAGAAGATCGCCAGGAACATGAGGAATCCCAGCACGGTGACGATCTTAAAGGTCATCAGTGCCTTGAGCGTGTTGTAGATCTTGCCGCCGATGATCATCGGCAGCATCGCCACCAGGAACACGCCGATGCCCAAGCCGCGCACCAGCGGTTCGTCGCCCACTCCCGAGGGAATTCGACCCAGATAGACCGCCGCCAAGGGCGTGGCCGCATTGGCCGCCAAATAGGGAAACAGGGCGCCAAAGTCGAGCAGCAAATAGATGAACAGCCAGAAGCGCGGACCCGGCAGCGTGCGAAACTTGCCGGTGAAAATCGGCTCGCCCGTGTAGAGCGCGTAACGGCTGATTTCAATGTTGTAGAACACCTGGCCCAGGATGCTGACGGTGGCCAGCCACATCAAGGCGCCGCCGTACTGGGCCGTCACCGCAGGTCCGGCCAGCCACTCTCCGCCGCCGATGGCCGAGCCGCCCACCAGCAGCCCTGGTCCGAGCATGGCGAACCAGTTTTTCCAGGTGAAGCGCGGCGCATCGACCAGCGCCCCGGCGTTCCACTGCGGCATCTGGTGCGAGCCGGGCCAGGGGGCCGTAAACGATTCGCTGGTATTCGCGTTGGCTGCGTGCTCGCGCGCAGGTGATGCTTCGGTCATGGCGGATGCCTCTTGCGGGTTTCCACTTCGTGCGGCATCCGTCGCCCCCAGGAGTCTCTCCGTCGTTGGGAGCAAGCCCCCGAGCGAATGGGAAATCGTTTGGGACAGTTCCCCGGCTCGCTCACGCCCCTGTCCCGGCGGAACTCACGCGCCCGCGCGGCCAGAAGCACCCGGCGCGATCGCATCCACGCGATGCGCCCCGCTTGGTGTCTACCTGCCAACCACGTGTATAACCGGCCGTTCAGCCGCCGTCTACCGCCAAAAAGGGCGGCGTTGCCGTAACCGCCTCGGTATAAATCAGCAACGGGTTCGCAGGCAGGCACCCGGCCGTTGGCCAACGATTACCGGTGCGAGCGTTCCATGCCGAAGTTCAACTGGAGCTGCGGGTCCTTCTCGGCCTCGGGGTTCAATTCCTTGAACAGCAGGCTGGGCTGGATGTCGCGGTTGTGTTGATACTTCTCACTGGCGTACTCGGTGATCGCGCCGGTGATCTCGTGATAGAAAATCTGGCAGATTGGCACGCCCGCATAGATGCGCACCGGCTGCACGGCGAACATCTCCAGCGTCCAGTATCCGCAAAATCCCACGTCGCCAAAGCCGGCGGTGACGTGTACGAACAGCCCCAGCCGCCCGACCGATGAGCGCCCTTCGATCATCGGCACCAGGTTGTGCGTCTCGGTGCGCTCGACCGTGCGACCCAGGTATAGTTGATTAGGGCCCAGGATCAGTCCTTCGGGCGGAATGGTCAGGCGGCGCACGCGATTGGCCTTGGCCATGTCGAGCACCACTTCTTCATACACCATCAGCTCGTTGTGCAGCGTCAGGTTGTAGCTGTTGGGATTCAGATTCTCGTTGACGAACGGGTCGATGACGATGTTCGCTCCCAGGTGCTCGAGAATCTGGTGGCCGGAGAGGATCATGGGTCACCTGGCGGTTGAGGGTTTCGCGGCGCGCCGGCGTGCCGCCGTGCCGTCGAGAACGCCAAACTTCGGACACAGCGCGTCGAGCGGGCATTGGTCGCACTTTGGCTTGCGCGCCTGGCAAATCTGCCGGCCATGCGCAATCATGCGGTGGGAGAAGTCGATCCACTCGCGCTTGGGCAGCACGGCCATCAAGTCGCGTTCGATCTTCACTGCGTCGGTTTGCCGGGTCAGGCCCAGCCGCTTGCTGAGCCGCGCCACGTGCGTATCGACCACCACGCCGGTGGGAATGCCGTAAGCGGTGCCCAGCACCACGTTGGCCGTCTTGCGGCCCACGCCGGGCAGCTTGACCAGCGTGTCGAGGTCTTGCGGCACCTGGCCGTCGTGCTCCGCCACCAGCCGCTGGCAGCAGCCGGCAATGCTCTTGGCCTTGTTACGAAAGAAGCCGGTGCTTTGTATGGCCCGTTCCAGTTCGTCCCGCCTGGCCGTGGCGTAGGCCGCGGGACTCGAAAACCGCCGGAACAGATCCTGGGTGACGATGTTTACCCGTGTGTCGGTGCATTGGGCCGAGAGGATGGTGGCGATCAGCAGCTCGAAGGGCGAGCTGAAGTTGAGCGCGCAGTTCACGTCGGGATACGCCGCCTTGAGCCGCCTGACGATCCGTGCGGCATGGCGTTTTGCGTCGGCAGTCGCAACCATGCGTGGCCTGGCGGTTGGAGACGAGACGAGAGCGCGCGAAACACTGGCCCGGCAAGACGCATCCGACCGCGCCGAGCGACCTGATTTTCTCGGATCGCGAGGGTGGGTGTCAAGTATCGGTGAAAGTGGGCGAATTCGCGCGGTTTCGCGCCGTAGTCATTGCGATCACAAGCTCATGCCAGCCGAAACAGCGCCCTTGCATTGGCCGTTGTCTGCTCGGCGAACTCTGCGGACGATTGCCCGCGAACTGCGGCCAGACAGTGGGCTGTGTGTACTACGTTGGCCGGCTCGTTGCGCTTGCCGCGCAGCGGATGGGGCGAGAGGTATGGGCTGTCGGTTTCCACCAGGATGCGGTCGGTCGGAATGCTGGCCGCCACGGTGCGCAGCGCGTCGGACGTCTTGAAGGTCACCATGCCGGCGAAGCTGATGTGCAGGCCCAGGGCGACGCATTCGGCGGCCGTCTCGGCAGTTCCGGTGAAGGAGTGCATGATGCCGCGCAAGGGGCCGCGCTGGCGCGCCTCGCGGAGCATGGCCAGCACGTCGGCATCGCTTTCGCGCGTATGCACCACGAACGGCAGATCGCGCTGTTGCGCCAACCGCAGGTGCCGGTCAAAATAGTCCTGCTGCACCTCGAACGGGGCATAGTCCCAGTGGCGATCGAGCCCCGTTTCGCCGATGCCCACGACCTTGGGCCGATCGACCAGCGCCATCACGCGGTCCCAATCGCCGGCGGCGATTTGGGCCGTGTAGTTCGGCTGAATGCCAACGGCGGCATACACGCCTTGATGCGCAGCGGCCAACGCCGCCACGGCCTCGCTTGAGGGGCCCGTAACGCCGATGGCCACGATGGCTTCGACGCCGGCTGCATGCGCCCGCTCGATCACGGCCTCGCGATCGGCGTCGAACTCTTCCTGGTCGAGATGCGCGTGCGTGTCGATGAGTCGCATGGGATGCCGGCGCGCACTGGCGCGATGCCAGCGCCACCCGGTCGCTAGTGAAAAACTGCCGGCGCGGGAGCGCTTTACGGCACCATCCAGGTTACCTTGGACGCGCCCAACTCGTCGGCCAGTTCTTCGAGTGTTTCCAGTTGGGCGCGCAGCGTGCCCAACGTCTCTTCCGCCAACATGGCGGCCGGGCGATGGGCTTGCAACTGGTCAACGATGCGCTCCACCTTGGCGATGTCGCGCTGCTGATACTCGACCAGCTTGCGCAGCAGGTAGTCGAGCGCCAGATCGTGCATGTCGTAGTATTCGACCGGATAGTCGCCGACGGTCGTGGGGCCGATTTCGAGCACTTGCTCGGCGACGCGGTTGGCCAGCGCCTGCTGCTCGTCGACGATGCGCCGCAGGGCGGCCGCGGCCTTGTCATCGCCGTTGCGCGTCCAGGGCGCTGCGTAGCTCAAGTAGTTCGGCATCGAGCGCTCCAACACCGTCAGCAACTGATTGAGCGCATCGTGTATGGCGCGTCGGTCCATGCGTCGTCGGCGATCTGTGGAAGGAGCGAAGTTAGAAAAGTTGTGCGCTGGCGGCCAAAGTCCATTCGTTCAACTGGTTCCAGGCCAGCCCCAGCAGCACGACCGGCACCGTGATGGCCACAATGTACGTGCCCGGGATGAAGGTGATTTCGGCGGGGCGGACCTGCTCGGGTTCGGAGTCGATCGTCATGATCTTCACGACCCGCAGATAATAGTACAGGCTGATGGCGGTGTTCAAGCCGGCAACCACGAGCACGGTCCACAGCTTGGCCTGCACCAGCGAATAGAAAATCAATAGCTTGCCCGCGAAACCGGCCAAGGGGGGCAGGCCGATCAGGCTGATCAGGATAATGGCGAAGCAAATGGTGGTGACCGGCGCACGGCGGATCAGTCCGGCATAATCGGCGATCTCTTCGCTGTGCAGTTCGTTGCGCAACAGCGCCACGATGGCGAACGCCCCGAGGTTCATGAACAAGTAGACGCCTGCATAGAAGGCCAGCGCCGCCAACGCTTCGCGCGCGGCCACCGGATCGTGTCCGGCCAGCACCATGGCCGCCGGCACGGGCATCATCATGTAGCCGGCCTGGGCGATCGTCGAATAAGCCAACAGCCGCTTGATGTTCGTCTGGCCATAGGCCGCCAGGTTGCCGAACGTGCAAGTAATGATCGCGACGAAAGCCAGCAATCTCCAGATGAACTCGCGGGCCGGGGCGAGCGAAGCGATTCGATCGTCGCGAACCTTTGCGGCCTCCTCGGCTGCGGGCTGCACGGTGGTCTGACTGGCCAGCCTGATCGCGTTTGAGGCCGCGCTGATCTGTTCCGCCGGCGCGACGATGGCAACCGCTGGAGGTTCGACGACGGTTTGCGGAATGGTGCCAAAGCCGATCGCCACCCGGGCCAACAGCGCCAATGCGGCGGCCTTCGATGCGACGCTCAAGAATGCGTTCACTTCGGCCGAGGCCCCTTCGAACACGTCGGGACACCAGAAATGGAACGGCACGGCCGAGAGCTTGAAAGCGATGCCCACCATCAGCATCATTCCGCCCAGGGCGAGCACCATGTACGAATCGGCGCCGATTTGTTGCTCGCCGCCGGCCGACTGCAGCAGCTCGGCCAGGCGCACCGCCATCGTGGGAATGTGGAGGCTGCCCAGCAAGCCTGCCAGCAGACTGATGCCATAGAGCATGATGCCCGCGGTTCCCGCACCATAGACGGCGTACTTCAGCGCCGCTTCGCTGCTGGTGCGGCGGCCCTTGAGAATGCCCGCCAGCGCGAACGACGGCACGCTGGCCATCTCAACGCCCAGAAAAACCATCAGCATCTGGTTGGCCGACGCCATCAGGCACATGCCCAACGTGGCGCCCAGCACCAGGGGGTAAACGTCCGGCGCGGCATCGCGATCTGGAATGCCGGAGATGCGCGTGAAGATGGTGAACAACACCAGGAAAAAGAACAACAGCGTGCGAAAGTAAACCGTGAACGAATCGTAGACCAGCAAGCCCGTGAAGAGCTCGGAGGATTGTGCGACTTCGTTCCAGGGTCCGGCCAGATAGAGCGCGGTGGCCGAGCCGGCCAGCGCCAGCCAGAACGCGTCGAGGCGCGCCGTCAAGCCCGGAATGCGCGTCAGCAGGATCAACACGATCGTGACGCACAGCACCAGCTCGCCTTGAAACCCGGCGGTGCTGCGGATCGTATCGGCGATCAGCGCTTGAATCAGTTCGTAAAACGGATGTTCAGTGGGCACGTTGGATCGTTATTGCTGGGCGACGATGGCCGCCGGAGCAGGCATCGCCGCGGTGGCTTCGTCGTGGATGCGGGGCGCCTTGACGTCTTTCGTCCAGGTGGCCAGCTCGTTGACGGTCTGGTCCACGCTGGGGGTCATGTAATTGAAGATCGCTTGCGGGTACACGCCGAATACGATCGCCAACGCCAACAGCGGCGCGGCGATCAGCACCTCGCGCGAGGTCATGGGCGTGAGCGCCTCGGGATGCGGGCCCTTGTATTCCGGACCCAGGTACACGCGCTGCAATGTCCACAAGATGTAGGCCGCGGTGATAATCACCACCGAGGCCGACACCACGGCCAGCGCGTGGCTGAAGTTCCAAACCGAGAGCGTGACGAACACTTCGCCGATGAAGCCGCACAGACCGGGCAAGCCCAGGCCGGCGAAGAAAATGCCGATCGACAAACCGGCGTACAGCGGCATCTTGGCGAACAGCCCGCCAAACTTGTCCAGGTCGCGGTGGTGTACGCGATCGTAAATCACGCCGACCAGAAAGAACATGCCCGGCGAGCTGATGCCGTGCGCGATCATCTGGAACATGGCGCCGTTCATGCCCAGCTTCCAGGCATCGGCGTTGAACTCGTTGCCGGCCACGGCGCTCCATACGCCGATGCCCAACACGACGTAGCCCATGTGACTCACCGAGCTATAGGCCACCAGCCGCTTGAAGTCCTTCTGGGCCAGCGCGGCAAACGCGCCATACACCATGCTCACCACGCCCAAAGCGCACACGAAGTAGGCCAGGTCGTAGCCCGCGTCGGGGCAGATGGGATAGCAGATTCGTATGATGCCGTAGCCTCCCATTTTCAAAAGCACGCCGGCCAGGATCATGGAGATGGGCGTCGGCGCTTCGACGTGCGCGTCGGGCAGCCAGGTATGTACCGGCACGGACGGCACTTTGATGACGAAACCGACGAGCAGCAGCAGGAAGGCCCACCATTGCAGGCTCTTGCCCCACAGGATCTTGACGTCGAAGGCTTCGGTGTGCTGACCGATTTGCTGCAGCGCCAGGATGTTGAACGTGTGGATCGGGCCAGCGTGGGCGCGCAGCTCGCCGATCCGGGCGGTCTGTTCTTCCAGGGGCAGGCTGGCGTCGATGACGTGCGCGGCGGCGAGTTGTTCGTCGGAGAGCAACTTCACGTCGCTAGCGAAGTACAGCATGAGGATGGCGATCAGCATGAACACGCTGCCCAGCAGCGTATAGAGAAAGAACTTGATGGCGGCGTATTCGCGCCGCGGCCCGCCCCACACGCCGATCAGGAAGTACATCGGCAGCAGCATCACTTCCCAGAACACGTAGAACAGGAAGAAATCGAGCGCCAGGAAAACGCCCAGCATGCCTGTCTCCAGCAGCAGAAACAGAATGCAGTAGGCGCGCACGTACTTGGTGATGGGCCAACTGGCCGCCATCGACAGCATGCTCACAAACGCCGTCAGCACGATCAGCGGAAAGCTGATGCCGTCGGTGCCCATGAAGTAGTAGATGTTGAAGCTCTCGATCCACGGCAGCGAGAATGTCTTTTGCATGTCGCTGACGCCCACTTGAAATTGCCAATCCCCTTTGCCCGGCAACAACATGATGAGCGTGAGCACGAACACCGCGGCCGTGACGACCAGCGAGAACGTCTTCATCGCGTCGCCCTTGTCGCGCGGGAAGAACGCCAGCACCAGCGCACCCGCGGCCGGCAAAAACACAATCAGGCTCAACAGCGTTACGTAAGAAGATTCCATGATCGGCTATTCCGAAGTCTCGTGGGCGTGCGCGTCGATCACCCAGCCAGCGTGGACGTGTAAAGCGAAATCAGAAGAAACAGCGCCACCGTACCGATGACGATGAACATGACATACTGCCGTATCTGGCCGGTCTCTGCGCCGCGGAGCCAAACGGCCGTGCGGAAGATCCATCGCGAAGCGCCGTTGACCAGCCCGTCGACGAAGTAGCGGTCGAAGCGGTCGTCGAGCACCGACACGCCCCGGGTCCAGAGGGCCACGCCATGGATCAGCCCGTCGATCACCACCTGGTCGAACTCGGCCACGCGTCGCGCGACGAACATCACCGGTGTCACGATAATGGCGTTGTACAACTCGTCGAAGTACCACTTGTGAATCAAAAAGTCGTAGATCGGCCGGAACTGCGCCCGCACTTCCTCGGGATTCAAAATCCGCAGACCGTAGAACACAATCGCCAGACCCAGCCCCGTCAGGCCGGTCAGCAGCGCCACCAATTCGGCCCGGGAATGGAACTGATCCAGGTGTGAGTCGTGCTCGTCGGGATGTACAACGTTCATCAACACGCCGTGGACTTCGCCGGATGTGCCCAAGGGGCGCGCCTGCTCGAGGAGCGGCTCGACGCCGAAGTTGCCCACCAGGCCGTCGATGTTAAACGTGTTGGTGCTCCAGCCCGCAGCCACCGCAAACACGGCCAGGACGACCAGCGGCACGTACATGATGCGCGGCGACTCGTGGGCGTGATCGTATACGTGCTTGTTGCGCGGCGCACCGGCAAACGTCATGAACCACAGCCGGAACATATAAAAGGCAGTGATTGCCGCGCCGCCGGCAGCCACGAAAAACACCCAGCCGTACATCGGATTGACCGCGCGAAACGAGAGCGCCTGGGCCAGGATCGAATCCTTCGAATAGTGTCCGGACAAGCCCAGCGAAAACGGCACGCCGGCGCCCATGATTGCCAGGCAGCCGACCAACATGGTGTAGGCGGTCCAGGGCATTTTCTTCCGCAGCCCGCCCATCTCGGTCATCTCGTTGGTGTGACAGGCGTGGATCACCGAGCCGGAGCACATGAACAGCAAGCTCTTGAAAAACGCGTGCGTGATCAGGTGGAACATGCCGGCCGACCAGCCGCCCACGCCCAGGGCGAGCATCATGTAACCGAGTTGGCTGACGGTGGAATAGGCCAGCACGCGCTTGATGTCGGTGGCGGTGATGGCGATGGTCGCGGCGATGAACAGCGTGATCGCGCCGATAATGGCAATGGTCAACAACACCTCGGGCACGAACACGGGAAAGAACCGGCCCACGAGATACACGCCGGCGGCGACCATCGTGGCCGAGTGGACCAGGGCGCTGACCGGCGTGGGGCCTTCCATCGCGTCGGGCAACCAGACGTGCAGCGGAAACTGCGCGCTCTTGCCCACGCAACCGCAGAAAATGCCCAGCCCGGCGATGATCATCAGCCAATAGGCCCAGTGTCCGGGGGTGCCGGGCGCCGTGTCGGCGCGCCAGGCGGCGATTTGTTCGGCGGTGGGCTCGACCCCGGCGGCGATCTGTTCGAACGCGGCGGCTTTGATCATGCCGTCGGGCACGATGAGCTGGTGATCGGCGCCGGGGCGTACCAGGCTAAAGATGCCCGGCTGGCCGTCGACGTCGCCGAACGAAAACGTGCCCAGCGTGCCGAACAGGACCATCATGCCGATGATCATGCCGAAGTCGCCCACGCGGTTGACGATGAAGGCTTTGTTGGCCGCGTTCGAGGCGCTTTTTCGCTCGATGTAGAAGCCGATCAGAAAATAGGAACAGATGCCCACCAGTTCCCAAAAGACGAACACCATCGCCATGTTGCCGGCAATGACGATGCCCAGCATGCTGAAGCAAAACAGCGAAAGATACTGGAAGAAGCGATGGAAGCGGCCCTTGCGGTGCAGATGATGGCCATCGGCCAGACGCACCTCGTGATCCTCCACGTCGTGCAGCTCGTCGTGCATGTAGCCGATGGCGTAGAAGTGGATGCTGGTGGCGATGAACGTCACCATCGCGAACATCAACACCGTCAGCGAATCGATGTAGTAGCCGATAGTGATCTTCAGCTCGCCGAACTTGCCGAGCGTGTACCAATCGCCGGTGATGGGCCGGACGGCCGATTCGGCGTGTGAAGCGCCGCCGTGGGCTGCCGGGTGCTCCTTGCTTCCCGCGTGACCGTCCTTTGCGCGATGGTTGTCGTCGGCGTGCTCGCCGGCCGCATGCGCGTCGCCGGTGCGGGACTCGGCCGTGATGTGCGGTTCGACGGGGCCGGGCAGCTTGTAGTTGGGCAGCCACACGAAGAACAGCGCGAAAAGCGAGAGCAAGCAAGAGGTGAGAATCGCGCCAGTGGCGACCCAGCCGGCCTTGGCGCCGGCTTTGCCCATGCGCGGTCCGAAGAACACGATCAGCGCGAACGACGCCAGCGGAATCAGCCAGGCGGCTCCCAACAACTTCGGTAAGGCAGTGATTGGATCCATCAGCCGCTGAGCTCGTCCGCCTGGTCAACGTCGACCGTGGAATGGTTGTTGTAGAAGTTGAGAGTGATGGCCAGTGCCACGGCGGCTTCGGCCGCGGCCAGCACGATGACGAACAAGGCCACCAGTTGCCCGTCGAGTCCGACTCCCATTACGCCCGGCCGCAGGTACTCGCTGCCAAAGGCGACGAAGTTGACGTTGGCGCCGTTGAGCACCAGCTCGATGCCCATCAGCACGCCCAGCGCGTTGCGCTTGGTGGCCATGCACACGGCGCCGGCGACAAACATGATCGCGCCGACCACTAGGTAGTGCGAGATGCCAATCGGTTCGACAAATGGATTCATCGTAATGCTTGTAGAAGTTTTTCGAGGTTTGCCGGCGGCGGGGCGCCGACTACTGGTTTTCGTGGTTGGATGCCCGTCGCTTGGGGCGGGCCAGGTAAGCTGAGCCGATCAGCACCACCAGCAAATGCACCGATATGATTTCGAACGGCAGCAAGTAGCCCGACATGCCGCCGCGCTGCGTGGCGTCGGACTCTTCCAGCTTGTCGACGCGGGCTCCCATCAGCGCCAATCCCAAGCGCGTGGCGGTGACCTGTGTCCCGGCAGGGCGCTCGGCCGGCCTTTGCCAGGCTTCGACGCTGGTGGCCGCGGCCAGCAGCACAGTCAGCAACGAACCGCCGACGAACGCCGCCAGAATCCACTCGCCGGCCGACGTTTTCATGGTGATGAACGGCCCCTTGACCGTGAGCATCACGCCGAAGATCAACAGCACCAGCGTGCCGCCGACATAGATCATCAACTGCATGGCGCCGACGAAATCGGCCCCGGCCAGAAAGAACAAGCCGGAGGTCGCGCCGAGCGAGAGGATCAGGTAGAACGCCATCCGCACGATGTTGTTGGAAAGCACCACCGCCACGGCAAAGATGCACGCGACCGCTGCGAACAACCAGAAGAGCAACGAGCTGAAATTGATCGCGTCCACGGCTATTCTCCCGGCCCTGCTTGTGCAATCGCCGTTGCGGCGCGCGTCGACGCCGTCTTGTCGGACTCCGCCGGCGCGACCGACGGATACGTGCCAACCGCTGGGATCAACTGCCCCTCGCGCACCGGCCCGTAGTTGTTCGGGACGACGAGACCGCCGGGAATGAAATAGGTCCAGAGCATGGCACCCAAAAACATCACCGCCGCGATCGGCGTGCAGTATTTCAAGCACGTGGTCATCACCTGGTCGATGCGCAGCCGCGGCAGCGTCCAGCGGACCCACATCATGAACGTCACGCCGAAGATGCACTTGCCAACAAAGTTCACCAGGCCAAGAAAATTGCCCAGGTAGTGCAATACCGGGTTGGTGGCGTCGGCCAGTCCCAGCCAGTGCGTGATCGGCAACGGTCCATTCCAACCGCCGAAGAACAAAATGGCCGCCAGCCCGCTCACGGCGAACATCGAGCCGTATTCGGACAGGAAGAACACGCTCCAGCGAAATCCCGAGTACTCGGTGTGGAAGCCGGCCACCAACTCGCTTTCGGCTTCGGCCAGATCGAACGGCGCGCGATTGACGCTGGCCGTGGCGCAGGTGAAGTAGACCCCAAAAATGATGAACGTGAACGGATCGTGAAAGACGAACCACTGGGTGAACATGCCGGCCTGCATCTGGCCGATCGTCACCAGGTCCATCGTGCCGGCGATCAGCACCGGCACCACGACGCACATCCCCAACGGCACTTCGTAGCTGACGACCTGAGCCGCCTCGCGCATGGCGCCGAACAGCGACCACTTCGAGCCGGAGGCGTAACCGGCCAGAATGACGCCGAACACTTCGAGTCCGAGCACGGCCAGAATGAAGAACACGGCAACGTTGAGCCGAATGGCGACCCAGTTGTCGGCAAAGGGGAGCGCCATATAGGCGCCGAATGAAGCGATGAAGCCGACGTACGGCGCGATCAAAAACAGCATACGGTCGGCGCCGGCCGGACGTAGATCTTCTTTGGTAACCAGCTTGATGGCGTCGGCCAGTGTTTGCAGCCAGCCGAACTTGCCGCCGATGCGCGTGGGACCGAGCCGGTCTTGAATGCGGCCCGAGACTTTACGCTCCAGCCAAATGAACACTAGCGCACTGACGGCCAGCACGTTGACCAGCAAGAAGGCGTGGACCAGCGCGGCGACCAGATAGGCCAGCCACTCGGGAGCGAGAAACTGTCGTAGGTATTCAGCCACCGCCCACAGGTCCTAAAACAAACGCTCCCTGCACCGACATTTCGCGGTAGCGCGGCACATCTGGTCGCAGGAAGATATTGTTGATGATGGTTCGAGGCCAGTTTTGCGCCGCATTAAGATCGTGAAATATCGCACAAACTACCCTCGATCGACAAGCCCCTGCCCGCCAAAAGTTTGCACGCACGCCACGCGAACGACCTCGGCAATTCGGGATCCGACAGCGCGGCATCGACCTATCGGTCGATTTCTCCCATGACGATGTCGAGCGAGCCGACGATTGCCGGCACGTCGGCAATCAGGCAGCCGCGGCACAGTTCGTGGGTGACCGACAAATTGCAGAAGGAACTGCTGCGGGCACGGGCTCGCCAGGGAATGGCGCCGCCGCCGTTGGACACGATGTAGAAGCCCATTTGGCCGCGTGGGGCCTCGGTTTCCATGTAGGCTTCGCCCTTGGGCAGCTTTTCGGTCAGCTTGACCGGCTCGCCCCAGGAGCCTGTTGACGTGCTATAGCGGTCGATGGCCTGGCGCACCAGATCGATCGACTGCATCACCTCGAGCATGCGCACGTAGAATCGGTGCCAGCAGTCGCCCAAAACGGTCTGCTTGGGAACCGGCGGATAGTCGTGATCCTTGGGATAGTGGCCGTCCTTCTCGACGATTACCTCGAAGGCATAACCGTCGTACATCTCGGTATAGCGCTGTTCGCCATCGCGGCGCAGGTCGTGATCGACGCCACTGCCGCGCAACACGGGTCCGGTGCAGCCGTAGTCGATGGCCATCTCGGGCGAAAGCATGCCGATGCCCGCGGTGCGCCGCACGAAGATGGCGTTGCTGGTCAACAGCGTGTGATACTCACTGATCACCGGCAGCAGTTGATCGAGAAACTCTTCACACTTCTGCAGCCAACCGGCCGGCAGATCGGCCGTGGCGCCGCCGACGGTCAAGTAGCTGTAGGTCAGCCGCGCTCCGCAAGCTTCTTCGAACAGGTCGAGAATCTTCTCGCGCTCGCGGAAGGCGTACAAGAACGGGCTGAATGTGCCCAGGTCGAGCCCGTAAGCGCCCATCCCCACCAGATGGCTGGCGATGCGGTTGAGCTCGACGATCAACACGCGCAAGTGCCGGGCTTTTTCCGGCAGTTGCAGATTCATCAGTTTTTCCACCACCAGCGCCCAGCCGAGATTCATGTTCATCCCAGCCAGGTAGTCCATTCGATCGGTGTAAGGAATCCACTGCCGCGGCGTCAGGTTCTCACCGATCTTTTCGGCACAACGGTGCAAATAACCGATGTGCGGCGTGGTTTCCGAGACGACTTCACCGTCGGTGCGCAACACCAGCCGCAGCACGCCGTGCGTGCTGGGATGCTGCGGACCCATGTTCACCAACATCTCGTCGGTGCGAACGTCGAACTCGATGATCCGCGGGTCGTCTAATTGAGTGGACATGGTGGAGTTGTGGTCAGCGGCTAGGAGTCAGGGGTATCTGTCGTTGTTGATCACTGGCCTCTGGCCACTGACCAATATCTCTCAGCGGCCTCGGATTCCGTGGTATTCGAGGGGCATCTGGTAGTCCTTGCGCAACGGATGGCCGACCCAGTCTTCGGGACAGAGGATGCGGCGCAGGTCGGGATGGCCGGTAAAGGTCACGCCAGATAGATCATAAACTTCGCGCTCGTGCCAATCGGCGGTGCTCCACACACCGCTGACCGAGGGAACCTCGGGCAATTCGCCCGGCTTGTCGTCCTTCCAGCGCGGCAGGATGACCTTCAGGACCAGCGTGGTCTTGCTGGGGAGGCTCGACAGATGGTAGACGACCTCGGTGTGCGGTTTCCAGTCGACCTTGACAGCCTTTTTCTCGTCCGGCTCGAAGTAATCGACGCCGCTGATGCAGTTGAGCATGTCGAACCGCAGGTCGGGCTCGTCGCGCAGATAAGTGCAAAGTTCGACCAGCCCGTGGGGCGCCACTTCGATCCAGGGATCGATTGCCGACAGGTTTTCGCCGGTGATCTTGTCGCCGAATTTGCTTTTCAGCCGTTCGAGGAAGGCCGTGCCGCTCATGGTGTTGTCAATTTCCCGCGTGGGCCGCTCACAGGCGAGCGGCAAAGGTGGCTTTGGATGGTGTTTTTTCGAGGAACACGTCAGGGCGTCAGTGCAGGCTCTTGCTCTTGGGTGCGCGGAGGGCGCGTCAGTTGCGCGGCGCGCTCACGCGACAGGGTGCGGATCCAATCGAGATCGCCGCGCTTCCAGACATAGGCAAAGCCCACCAACAGCACGGCGAAGAACACGAGAATGTCGAAGATTGCGATCATCGCGATCGTGCTGGCCAATTGGGTCACGGCCAATTCACCCTGGAGCTGTGTCGAGAGCCCCGCGGCCGATTCGGCCAGTCCCTCGGGCAGCGGCGGCACGGCGGCGTTGTTGACGCCCATTTCGGTAAACAGTGCCGCGGCCGGTTCGGTGAGCGTGCCTTCGGCGGTGACCTTGGCCAGATTCGGATCCATCAAGTGCGTGGCCTTACCAAACACCGTGGCCCAGGGAAAGAAGAGTGCTACCTCAACGTCGAAGATGATGAACAGCAGCGCCACCACGTAGAACCGCAGATCGAACTGCACGAAGCTGGAACCGATCGTGGGCTCGCCGCACTCGTAGACTTCCAGCTTTTCGGCGTTGGGCAACTTGGGGCGCAACAGCCAGCCGACGACCAACGTCAGAAACAAAAACGCGAAACCGACGAAGACGAACAGGGCCAGATAGGCCACGATCGTGGTGGGAGTAGCCATGACTGCTGGTTGCTTCCGCGCGAAACCGGACTTCAGCCGGCAAAGCTCAAACAATGCGAAGCGTGCATTGTAGGAAAGACGCGTGCGTGCATGCAAGCCGGTTGCTTGCCAAGGGCGTCGAAGCGCTCCAACGAACCGAAGCCCTCCGACGAAGCGGCGCCCTCCGACGAAGCGGCACAGCGGAGCTTTGAGGCCGGGCAGCGGCCGCTATGGCTGAGAGTCGTCGTCGCTGGCACCGCTGCCGGCATCGCTCAGGCTGCCGGCCACCAAGGATTGCCGCCCACGAAAACCGGCGTCCAGCTCGTGCCAGTTGGTGACTTCGCTCTCGCCCAGCTTCCAGCAGAGAAACACGATCCGCTCGTCCATCTGCGAGGGAAAATCGACCAGGCCCTCGGGACCGCTCTTGGGCTCGACGCCCAAGGCGCGCAATTCCTCGACGTACTCGCCCAATTGCGCGCTGTCTTTTTCCAGTTCTTCCTCGATCTGGGCCAGTTCCTCGCTATAGGGATCGCCGACCGCGGCGTTGCGCCCAGCCGTCAAATGCGCCAATCGCTCGCGCCGCTCCATCACCTCGCGCGACAGCCGCACCAGGTCGGCAGTGATCGAGCGCACCAACGGCAATGCCGCGTTGGCCTGCTCGACCGTAAATAGCCGCTTGGGGCGATAGGGCTCGGTGGTCATGGTGTCGTTCTCGCGGTTAGTGTCACTGGCTCGCGGTCTGTGTCACTGGTTCGGGCCGCCGTGTACCGGCTCGACGATCGTCTTCGATGCGGCCACGGCCGTGGGATTCAAGGTGGCCCTGCCCCAGGCCACGTCCACCGGCAGACGCGCGAAATCCACCAGGCAGCCATCGCGGCTATAGCAACTCAAGTCGTGCGTGGCGCCCATGAAAATGCAATCCACCGGACAAGGCTCCACGCACAAAGCGCAGAACATGCACTTCGAGTAGTCGATCGTGAAGCCGGTGATCTTGAAGCCCTTGCCGTTGGTCACGCGCTCCTTGCCGATGTAAATGCAATCCACCGGGCAGGCCTTGGCGCACTGATCACAGGCAATGCAAGTCGTCAGGTCGTAGCGATGAAAGCCGCGATAACGAGCCGCCACCGGCACGGGCAACTCGGGATACTCGAAATGTTCCGTAAACGTCTTGCGATCGGAGCGGTACGTGATGAGCCAGTAGCGCATCGTGATGAACATGCCGTAGGCAACCGTGTAAACGGCTTCCCAGATATCGCGCAACCATCTGCCCATCGTGAGATCCCTATGTGCGGCACAAGCCGGAAGCACTTCTCGCCGCGGAAAACGAATCGCAGCCATCGCTGCCTGTTGGCACCGACGAAACGGTAGTTCAACAGGTATTATAGGCGCACGACTCATGGCCGCAAGCGAAGCCGCGGGGCGCTCGCAGGACGCAAGGCGCTTCCCGCGCAACGCAATCGCGCGAAAAACTCCTATAAGGGTCGCACGGCGCGGAAGAATTCCGCGGGAAATACTCCGTGCCGCGCACGCCGATGCGAACAACAAAAGCGCGTCGACCTCGCGAGGCTCGGCAACGGATCGCGGTGGAAATGCCCCACGAGCTTCGCGTTTCGTCGACCATGCAACCGGATGCGGAACCGGCGGCAAGTAAACGGTTGCGCCAGGCGCGTGTGTCCGGTCACTATTTGGTCTGCTAATAAACCGGCGGCTTGTGATGCGCCGACGATGGTCGAACCAACGCGGTCAGCGTAGTGGCCGCAATAGCGCCCGAGCGTATCGCCACGAGGAGCCGGTCCTCATGCTAGCAGCGGGGGCGGCGAAGCGCCTCAATAACTCTCTGCCGCTTGTGCGGTTACGATCCGCCGGGCGGCCATGCCTGAGTGCCAGAAAAGTCATCGCAGATTGCCTATACGACCTGCTCTCCCTGCCAGATTGATCCCCTACTCGCTGCCGATTTCTCTAAGAATCTGTGCCGGCGCAGCTTGCGAAACCTTGACTCTGTGCATGTGGTACGTAGAGTAATTGGTAGCTAGTGCCATGCCGCGCCAGCGCGGAGTCCCTAGATCGAGGGGGCGGAAATGGCACGTGGGTGCGCCGGCGGCTTATGCGCCGCACGGCGAGGGGTGGAGGAACCAAAAAAGGAAGCCCCGCGGCAACATCGAAGGAATTGCCATGTTGGTACTATCCCGCAAAAAGAACGAGAGTATTGTCATCAACAATGACATTACGATCGTGGTCGTGGAGATTCGCGGCGACAAGGTTCGGCTGGGAGTCGAGGCTCCCAAAGAAGTTCCGGTCCATCGTCAGGAAGTTTACGACGCGATCCACCGCAACGTGGGCATTAGCGAACAGAAGGACGGCGATGCCAACGGTTCCGCGGGCGAAGCTTGATCGTTCACTCTGACTCAACGTGCGATGCGCGCAAGCACATCGTTGCCAGGCGCGCGCTTGGGTGTGAAGGCCGAACGTCGCACGGCGCGCTGGTTGTACCTGCGATCACCGCGCTGCCGCCGACCACTCTCGTTCGGGTCCACTTGACGAACCGGCGCTTGGCCCGGTATACACCGGTGCGGTCATCGGATGCGGATGAGCGATATCGCTCGTATGCGGCCCCGTCGTCTAGCCTGGTCTAGGACACCGGCCTTTCACGCCGATAACACGGGTTCAAATCCCGTCGGGGTCATTTTCGTTCCAGAGTCGAATGCTGGTCGCGGCCGCGGCGCCAGGAAATCGCCAGCGCAAGGGAAATAGTCAGCCTTGCGCGCGCCGACGCCATGCGAGCACGGGGTATCTCGGTGACGTCAGCATACGACGCGGTCCTGCTCGTTTCTTTCGGCGGACCGGAGGGCCCGGCCGACGTGCTGCCGTTTCTCGAAAACGTGCTGCGTGGCAAGAACGTGCCGCGCGAGCGAATGCTGGCCGTGGCCGAACACTACGAGCATTTCGGCGGCGTCAGTCCGCTCAACGCGCAGAATCGGGCCCTGGTTTCGGCGCTCGAGGCCGAATTGCAAGCAAGCGGTCCGAACCTGCCGGTCTACTGGGGCAATCGCAATTGGCAGCCGTTGTTGGCCGACACGCTGGCCCAAATGGCGCGCGACGGAGTGCGCCGGGCGCTGGGGTTCTTTACCTCGGCCTATAGTTCATACTCGTCGTGCCGTCAGTATCGCGAGGACATCCAGCGTGCTGCCGCCGTCGTCGGCGCCGATGCGCCCCAGGTCGACAAGCTGCGTGCGTATTTCAACCATCCGGGCTTTATCGGCCCGTTGGTCGAGCGCGTGCGCGAAGCGCTGCAGGTCGTGCCCGCGGAGCGGCGCGCTGGTGCGCACGTCGTGTTCACTGCGCATAGCATTCCGTTGGTCATGGCTGAAACTAGCCAGTACGTGGCGCAACTGGCGGAAGCCAGTCGCCTGGTGTGCGAGTCGCTGGGCATCGTCAACCGAGAGCTGGCCTATCAAAGTCGCAGCGGGCCGCCGCAGCAACCGTGGCTCGAGCCGGACGTCCTCGACGTATTGCGGCGGCTGAGCCGCGAAGGCCGCACGCGCGACGTGGTGGTCGTGCCGATCGGCTTCCTTTCCGATCACATCGAGATTCTCTGGGATCTGGATACCGAGGCGCAGCAACTGGCTCAGCAGTTGGGGTTGAACATGGTGCGTGCGGCGACCGTGGGCAGCCATCCCGACTTTGTCGGGATGGTTCGCGAGCTCATTGAGGAACGCACTGTCGGCGCTCCGCAGCGGGCGTTGGGAACATTGGGCCCAAGCCACGACGTGTGCCCAGCCGATTGTTGCCCGCCGATGCCGAGCACGCGCCGCAGCGCCCGGTGACCCCAGTGCAGTGCTGGACGACCCCGCATTGTGGGCAGGCCTCCTCCACTAGCGGTAGCCGGGCCGGCCTATTGGATGCAAAACGACTGTTTCGGCCGAGTATTTCCCCAATTTCGGCCCTCATGTAGCTGGTAAGGGCATATCCTTGACTAGCAGCACATTCACAACAGGCGGGCACCGCCCGTAGGGTGTGGGAGAAAAATGGGACTGACCCCCTCTCCGAGCCGGTTTTGAAACTGCTCCTGGCAGATTCGGCGTCATTGGTGCGTTGGTTAGCGGGGCGCAGTGCAAACCGCTGGCCGCTGCCGGCGACCGCCTGAGCGGCGCGCGCCGAAGCCGAAATCAACAGAGTGGAAGGCAATTGACTTGTCGGAATCAAGCAACTGGGAAGCCATGAGCTCGACGCCAGTGTCCACTGCGTCGCAAGATCAGCGCGCGGCGTTTCGCTGCGCCAGCGACGATCGCTTCGGGCTTCTGCGATTCGGCAGTCGCACCGTCGAAGTGGCGATTGTTGACGAATCGGCGAACGGATTCGGGGTTGTCGCGCTGGATCGACCGGCATGCGAAGTTGGAGAAACAGTTCACTTGCGGACGGAAGCAGGCTGGCTCGAAGCTCGCGTGATGAACATGCGTCCTTGCGAGGTTGCCACTTCACACGACGCGGATACGTCGACCACTGTCGAAATGATGCGGCTGGGGCTGTTGCGCTTGGGCGAGGCGCGGCGGGAGAACGAGAAGGGCGCCGGCTGGCTCGAACGCATCGATTTCAAGTCGCTCAGGGTATCACTGGCGTCGATCGGCCTGTCGGCCGGCGGTGCGTTGGCGATGACTCTGGCAATTGTTGCCGGAGGGCTGTTTGTGATCTGGGCGCTCGAAGACCCCAATCGCCTGATAACGTCGAGGGACGAGTTTCCCATTGTCGCGCCCAAGGCCCCCCGCAAGCACTCGAGAATTGTCCTGGAAAATATCGTAGCGCCCCAAGTCGAATTGGGACACCCGGATCCCACGCCGCCGTCATTGCCATCGTCACGGCCTGCAACGAGGCCACCGCGCGATCCGTTGCCGGCTGCCGACGCGTCCCGTGACCTGCTGCCCGCCGGCGAGTCACGTGATCTGCTGCCCGCCGACGAGTCGCGCGATCTGCTTGTGGAAGACGCTCTTTCACAGGATGTCGTAAGTGCGCCGCGGCCGGAAGCTTTGCTCGAACCGGAGGTGGCACGCTTACTGGCGCTCGAGCCGGAACAGCTCACACAACTGCATCGTTTGGCCGAAGAACACCAGGCGTTGGACCGGCTAAACCAGCAAGAATCAGTCGAACTGGCAGCGCAGCCGCCCGAAGGCAACGTGGCTGCTGTCGCATTGGGCGACGCGGCGGTGGATCCGGAAATCGGAGCACGCGCGCTGGCCGTACTGGACGACCGGCAGCGCAATCTTTGGTTGACGATGCTACGGGACGCGGAAGACGCTACGACGAAAACCGGTTCGCACGAACCGAGCCACGATTCCCCGCGAGTTGAGTAAAATCAACCCGCGGGTTGCTCCTGCCGTCGGGCGGTCACTCGCGCTCGACGATCATCGCCACGGCATTTCCGCCCCCCAGGCAGAGCGAAGCCAGCCCGCGTTTGAGTCCGCGTTCGGCCAGTGCATAAAGCAGCGTGACGAGTACTCGCGCCCCGCTGGCGCCGATCGGATGCCCCAGCGCGATGGCGCCGCCGTGGACGTTGGTCTTGGACGGATCGGCGTCCAACGGGCGCATGCACGCCAGGCACTGCGCCGCAAAGGCCTCGTTCAGCTCGATCAGGTCAATGTCGGCGAGCGTCATGCCGGCCTTGGCGAGCACCTTTTGCACGGCGCTGACCGGGGCATAAAAGATCTCCTTGGGCGCCACGCCGCTGGTGGCGCTGGCCACAATGCGCGCTTTGGTCGGCGAGTTAGTTTCACGGGCGATTTTCTCTGAAACCACCGCGACCGCGGCCGCACCGTCGCTGATTTGCGAAGCGTTGCCCGCGGTGACGGTTCCTTCGGCGCCGAAAGAGGGGCGCAGCTTGGCGAGGATCTCCAGCGACGTATCGGGCCGCGGGCCTTCGTCCTGGTTGACCAGCGAGTCGCCCTTGCGCCCCGGCACGGCGACCGGCACGATTTCCTCGAGCGGCTTGCCGGCCCGAGCGGCGGCCCGGCGATGGCTCTCGACGGCAAAGGCGGCCTGGTCGGCGCGCGAGACGCCGCGGCTGGCCGCGATATAGTCGGCCTCGGCCCCCATGGCCATGTCCTCGAATGCACACCACAGCCCGTCGTAGAGCATGGAGTCGCGAACTTTCTGATTGCCGAATTTCCAGCCCTGCCGTGCTCCGTCGATCAAAAACGGCGCGCGGCTCATGCTTTCCATGCCGCCGGCAATGATCACGTCGGCGTCGCCGGCGCGGATAACTTGATCGGCCAGCATGGCGGCCTTCAAGCCCGAGCCGCACATCTTGTTGATCGTCAAAGCCGCGATTCTGTCGGGCAGGCCGGCGAACAGGGCCGCCTGGCGTGCGGGCGCCTGTCCCAGGCCGGCGGCCAGCACGTTGCCCATGATGACTTCGTCGACTGCGTCGACGGGCAAGCCGGCGCGGCGCAGCGTTTCGGCAATGGCGATGGCCCCCAGCTTTGGAGCCGGCACGCCGGACAACGCGCCGGACAGTCGGCCGATGGGTGTTCGACAACCGGCGATGAGATAAGACGCGCTCATGGTGGTGGTTCGCAAACGAGACTTGAGACGGGTGATCGGGCGCGCCGCCGTGGTCGCAAGCAATGCCCATCAGGCAGTTTACCGTGCCGTCGTGCAACTGGCCAGTCGCCTCGAGGCGGCGAGGCACGCGGCGGTTGGCGCGCGGGACGATTGCCTTTGACGCTTCAAGCAGTACGATAGCGTCGATGGCCGGGGGCAGCATCGTGTGCAGACACTGTTTGCACCTTCGTCCTCCCATGTTGCAACAGACTGTCACCTGACCATGAACCCCGAGCGACTGATGGAACCGCAGGAAATCAAGAAGGCGATTCGCGAGCAGGCCCACGCCAATCGCAAAGCGCAAGAGAACAAGGACGAGTTGAGCCAGGTCATCTGCGAGAAGTTTGCCGCACTGCCCGAGTATGACGTGGCCGCGTGCGTGCTGGCCTATATCGACGTGCGCACCGAGGTTCGCACGCGCCACAACCTGCCCGCGCTGTTGGCCAGCGGCAAGCGGGTGGCCGTGCCCTATTGCGTCGACGACATTTTGCAGTTGTTTCACTTGGAGAGCATGGAGGAACTGTCGATCGGGATGTACAAGATCCTGGAGCCAAAGCCCGAGCTGCGCGAGCTGCCGGCAAAGCGCGTGGACGTGCGCGAGGTGGACTTGATCATGGTGCCCGGCGTGGCCTTCGACCGCAACGGAGCGCGCATGGGCCACGGCTTCGGATATTACGACAAGTTGCTGGAGCATGCACGGCCCGAGACGCCGCTGGTGGCGCTAGCCTTCGAGTGCCAGTTGTTTCCGGAGATTCCCACGCAGCCGCACGACATCTTCATGGACAAGATCATCACCGAGCAGGCGATTTACGAAGGGAAGGGGCGGTAATCGCGTGGCAAACACCACTGGCGCCGAGGTGGAGGATACCTATGCCGAAGCCTTCCGCAGCATCTATGCCGAATTCCTGATCACGGCCCGAGACCGCACCTGGCTCGACCACGCCGTGGCGGCCGCCACCGGCAACGCCTCCAGCACGATCATGTGCGATTGCGAGGCCGGACTCGACCGCTACGTGGGCCCGGGCGGCGACGAGTCGATCGCCACGCCCGACGGCCGTCCCGGGGCGATCGTCCAGTTGCACGTGCCGCGATTTCGCAAGGACCGCCGCGAAGCGCTCGAGCGCGCGCTGTTGGTGCGCATCAGCCAGAACGTGCTGACGTGTCCGACAACGGCCTGCTTCAACTTGCTGGATACTGCGGACTATTTCAAGCTGGGGCGCAAGCTGGCCTTCTTTGGCGACGGCCATCAGTTTCGCGATCAACGCTGCGGTCGAGCGATGTGGGTTGTGCCCATCCTGGCGGGCGAGTTTGCGATCGATCGCCGTTTCGGCTTTCGCGATGGCTTGATGGGAGGCAACTTGTGGTTCATGGGGCGCGATGAAAATGCGGCGCTACTGGCCGCCGAGCGCGGTCGCGACGCCGCGGGCAGCGTGCCAGGTGTTATCATGCCCTTTCCCGGCGGCGTGGCTGCCAGCGGATCGAAGGCCGGCAGCCGCTACAAGTTCGCCATCGCCAGCACGTATGCCGAATTTTGTCCCACGCTGCGCGACAAGCTGGGCGAACAAAGCCGGCTGCCACAGGGCGTGGGCAGCGTCATGGAAATCATCATCAACGGCAGCGATTTGGAGAGCATCACTCGCGCCACACATCGGGCGATCGAAGCGGCTGTCACTACACCGGGCCTGGTGCGTATTTCGGCCGGCAACTATGGCGGCCGGCTGGGCAAGAGCTTCATCTACTTGCACCCGCACCGACGCCCGCAATAGTCTTCGACCTGCTCGACCTGGAGTCGATTCGTGATTCAAGTCGTCGACTTTCACAAGACCTATCGCGATCTGGCGGCGGTGGCAGGGTTGTCGTTCGAAGTTGCCGCAGGGTCGGTACTCGGCCTGGTCGGTCCGAACGGAGCGGGAAAAACCACGACGCTGCGCACGCTTTCGGGCATCATTCCGCCCACGCGCGGGCGGCTGATCGTGGCCGGCTTCGACGTCGTGGCCGAGCCGGTGCCGGCCAAGCGCCGGCTGGCTTATGTGCCCGACGATCCGCGGCTGTTCGACGCTTTGACCGTGTGGGAACATCTCGAGTTCGTCGCGTCGGCCTACGACGTGGGGGATTTCGAAGGAAAAGCCGAAGCGTCGCTCGAGCTGTTCGAGTTGACGGAAAAGCGAGACACGATCGCGCAGGAACTGTCGCGCGGCATGCGGCAAAAGGTGGCCGTGGCCTGCGCTTATTTGCACGATCCGCAAGTGATCTTGTTCGACGAGCCGTTGACCGGCTTGGATCCGCACGGCATTCGCACGCTCAAGGCTTCGATCCGCCAGCGCGCGGCGGCAGGAGCGGCGATCATCGTCAGCTCGCACTTGCTCTCGTTGGTGGAGGATTTGTGCAGCGACCTGCTCATTCTTCGCAAAGGCCAGTCGCTGTTCCTGGGGCCAGTGGCCGAAGCTCGTGCCAGGTTCTCGGCGCTGGGACAAGACGCGACTTTGGAGGAAGTGTTCTTTCGGGCGCTCGAGGAGCAAGGGCCGTGAGGCCGCAGGGCCATATTGGACGCTTCTCATGAACCGGGCATTGCTCACGCTAATGAAGCTGCGCCTCCGCGGTGCGGGGCGCAAGGTCGTACGAACGATGAAGCGTCCCAAGGGGGCGCTGTTGGTGCTGTTGAGCGTCGGCCTGCTTACGCTATTGGTGCTGCCCAGCGTGCTGGTGCGCGGACGAGCCGAGTTGCAGGTCGAGAATGCCTGGTTTCTCGACGCGGAGGCCCTGTTCGGCCTGTGGCTGTTGATGGTGGTCATCGGGCGTGGCGCCAACGCGATGGTGTTCACGCTGCCCGAAGTGGAGTTCTTGTTTCCCGGGCCGTTCTCGCGCCGCGAGTTGTTGGCATACAAGCTGGCGCTGGGCACGCTGGCGCCGCTGGGAACGGCGGCCATGATGGTGCTGTTCCTGGGACGATTCTCGTTGTGGTGGCCGGCGCTGGCGTTGGGCGTGTGGATGGCGTTTGCCTTCATGCAGAATACGTCGCTGTTGCTGCGGTTGATCGGAAGCTGGATCGTGAATTTGCCGGCCGGCTGGCGCCGATGGCTCGTGGCCGCGGCGGTGGGACTGCTCGCCGTGGCGCTTTGGCAAGCCCGGCCGGCATTTGCGCCCGAACTGACATGGACAGACCGCTTGGCGATCGTGGAATCGACCTGGCCGGCACGAGCCGCATTGGCGCCGTTCGAGGTCTTCAGCCGTTTGCTGCAGACCCATGCCGGCGCCGAGCTGGCGACGTGGTTTGCGGTGGCGCTGGCCATGAATGCAGCGGTCGTCGTGTTGATTCTGTGGAGCGACGCCAATTTTCTCGAAGCCAGCCTGGCTGCCAGCCAGAAGCGTTACGAACTGCTGCAGCGTGCGCGCCGCGGCGGAGGCATGCCGTCGATCGGCCTGCGCAGCAAGCCTCGCCTCAGCTTGCCGCGGTTTCCACGATTGGGCGGAGCGGGACCGGTCGCCTGGCGGCAGGCGCTCGACCTGTTGCGCAATTCGGCGCGGTTGCTCTTCGTGCTGCCAGCGGTGATCGCCATGGGAGCGCCGGCGGTCATGGCCGGGCCGCATGGGCTGACCGTGTCGGTCATCGTGTTGACCTTCTTCGTGTCGTTCTTGATTTCGACCGTGATGCCGCTCGGACTGCGCGCCGATTTACACCACGTCGAAGCGTTGAAGGCTTTGCCCGTTCGGCCTGCATTGGTTGTGTGTGGGTCGATCGCCGCGGCCGTGCTCTATCCGACCATCGTGCAAATCGCCGTCTTGCTGCTGCTGACGGCGATCTCCGGGCAGTGGCCGTTGGCAAGCACGCTGTCGGCTTGCTTCGTGCTGCCGTTGAACCTGCTGCTGGTGTCGATCGACAGCGTGTTGGTGCTGTTGTATCCGTCGACACGGCACGTCACGGCCGGCGATCCGCTGGCGGGCGCACGCATGATGCTGGTCTATATGGTCAAGTATCTGTACCTGTTGCTGGCCGCGATCGTGCCGGGACTTTGGATCGTGGCGGTCAACCTTGCAATGGGCGATTCGAGTGACGCGATCGGCGTGATGGCCGCCGGCGCTTGGATGGCCATGTTCGTCGAAGGCGCGCTAACGGTCTGGCTGGCAAGCTGGTTATTCGCGCGCTTCGACCCCAGCCTGGAGGACGCGGTGGAGCGCTAACCAGAGGTTGACGGCGCTGGTGGCGAATGCGCCTGCCTCGGGTTAGCATAGAGGTTCCCCTCCTGCGGCTGGATTGCGGAACCGGTGAAAGGCCCCTCGTCATGGCGGAAGTTGCCACCACGGCCAAGAAGATCATCGCCAACGTGGAGACGGCGATCGTCGGCAAGCGATCGCAAATCGTGTTGTCGCTGGTTTCCTGGTTTTGCGAAGGGCACATCCTGCTGGAAGACGTGCCGGGCGTCGCCAAAACGATGCTGGCCAGAGCGTTGGCGGCCAGCGTGGGGTGCTCGTTCCGCCGCATTCAGTGTACCCCCGATCTGCTGCCCACCGACGTCACCGGGGCGTCGATCTTCAATCCCAAGACGACCGCCTTCGAGTTTCGCGCCGGGCCGATCTTCGCGCAAATTGTGCTGGCCGACGAAATCAACCGCGCTACGCCCCGCACGCAGGCGGCGCTGCTGGAAGCGATGGCCGAGGCGCGCGTCACCGTCGACGGCACGACGCACGTGCTGGAGCGGCCGTTCCTGGTGATTGGCACGCAGAACCCCGTCGATCACGAGGGCACGTTTCCGCTGCCCGAGGCGCAGTTGGACCGCTTTCTGGTGCGATTCAGCCTGGGTTATCCGACGATGGACCAGGAACTGAAGATGCTGGAGATGCTGGAGCAGGCGCATCCGTTGGACAAATTGGCGCCAGTGGTGTCCGCGGCCGATCTGATCGCTGCGCAGCAATCCGTGCGGCAGGTCCACGTCGATGACAAGGTGCGCCGCTATCTGATGCAATTGGTACACGAGACGCGCGAGCACGACGAGCTGAGCCTGGGCGCCAGCCCTCGCGCTTCGCTGGCCTTGTTTCGCACGGGCCAGGCGATGGCGGCCATCCTGGGGCGCAATTTCGTGCTGCCCGATGACGTAAAGCGTGTGGCACCGGCCGTGCTGACCCACCGACTGATCGTGCGGCCCGAAAGCCGACTGCGGAAGGTGACGGCCGCGGCCATCGTCGAGGAGATTCTGAGTGAGGTTCCCGTTCCCACCATGCCGGCCGAGTCGCGAGCCTCATGAAGTGGTTTCTTGGCGCCGTATTGCTGCTGGTCGTGGCCCTGGTGTTCAACCTGGGACTGCTGGCCTACGCCATGTATGCGTTGTTGGGCGTGATGCTGGTGAGCCGCTTTCTGTCCCGGGCCTGGTCCGACAACCTGGACGCCACGCGCGAGTGCAATCGGTTGACGGCCAACGTGGGCGAAGACGTGGCCGTGGTGATCACGGTGGAGAACAAGGGCGCGCTGCCGGTCGCCTGGCTGTTGTTGGAGGACTTGTTGCCCCGGCACGCGGTGATCTACGATCCGCCCAGTTTGAAGGTCTCCGGCCGGCGGCTGCAATTGGCCATGTTTGCCCGGCGCGGCCGCAAAACGCTGTACTATCAACTGCAGTGCAACCGGCGCGGGTACTATCAAATCGGCCCGCTGGTGCTCGAGACGGGCGACGTCTTCGGGCTGCACCGTCGTTATCGCGTGGCCACCGAGCCGCACTTCCTGCTGGTCTATCCGCAGGTGCAGCCGCTGGCAGGCTACGACGTTTCTTCGCGTCGACCGATCGGCGAAGTGCGCATGAGCTATCGCCTGTTCGAAGATCCCACGCGTGTGGCCGGCGTGCGGCGCTACGAATCGGGCGACGCCATGAATCGCATTCACTGGCACGCTACGGCCCGCACGGGCATCCTGCACAGCAAGGTGTACGAACCGTCGACCGTGGCGGGCGCCACGATCCTGCTCGACTTTCATCAGCAGAGCTTTGATGCGCGGCACGAGCCGTATCGCTCGGAACTGGCAGTGACCGTAGCGGCATCGCTGGCTAACGCCGTTTATCTGATGGGGCAGCAGGTGGGACTGGTCAGCAACGGGCGCGACGCGGCCGATCGCATTCGGCAGGAAGGCTGGCAGTTTGACATCCGCTCGCGCAGCGCCGCGCAACAGGCCGCCGGCATGAAAGTGGTCAGCGACCGGCTGACGCCCCTGGTGGTCGACACCCGCCGCGGAGAGGACCAGTTGATGCGCATCCTGGAGACGCTCGCACGGGTAGAATTGACCGACGGGCTGAACGTCGCCCAACTAGTGTCCGAAACGGGCAGCCGGCTGCCGCGAGACGCCACGATCGTGGCGATCGTCACCAGCGTTAGCGAAGAGACGGCCGTGGCATTGGGCAACTTGCGGCGGCGCGGATTCGCCGTGACGGCCATTGTCAACGTATACGAAGACCGCGACTATGCCGAGGCGGCCGGCAAGCTGCTGGCCGAGCGCATCGAGACGCGACACCTGAAGGACGAAGCAGCGGTAAGCGAGATCTGCCGGATGCATGTGTTGCGATGAAATGACCATAATGTATTGAGTAATCGCATGAGCCACTGGCGGCGCACGCCACCGGTGGCACATTGAAAGTTTTCGCTGAAGCAGCACCAATACCCATGGCACGTCGACTGCATCATACGGCCTACGACTACGTGGTGATCGCGCTGAGTCCGGCGTTGATCATGACGCTGGTCGGCAGTCTGGTGTTTTTTTTGATCACGGTGTTTTACCAAGGGGCCTTTCCCGCGCGATTGCACTGGGTGATGGCCTGCTTCGTGTTTGCGGCCGTGTTGATCGGGCGGATCTCGATCGAAGAGGGGCTCGAGCGCGCCATGCCCTTTGGCGCGGCGCTGGCCATCGTGGTGGGCATCGCCGCCAATCGATTCGTGGAGTATCAGGGGAGCTGGGTCGACCATTTTGGCTGGCTCATCAACTGGACACTGATCGGCGTGGTCTGGTGGTGTGCCCACAAGTTGACTTGGGACTGCACAGTGATCGACGATGCGCAGGACGCATCGGGCGAAGGCTTGATGCAGATCGTCGGGCTCGAAGGGCCTCAGGACGCCGAGGCGGCGACTGCACCAAACCCCGATCCGCTGGCGGTCGAGGGCACCACGTCGCGCGACGTGCCCGCCGGCTGGTGGCAGCGCTATGTCGAGCACCAGCACCGACCGCACGCACCGGGGGTGTGGGTCGTCTACTTTTCGTTGGCCGCACTGCCGCTGTTCGGCATCGGCCAGTGGTTCATTCCCGCGACGGCCACCGGCGCGCGGCGCTATGTGTTTTGGCTGTTGTGCGTGTATGTCGCCAGCGGGCTAGGACTGCTGGTGACCACCAGCTTCCTGGGTCTGCGGCGCTATTTGCGGCAGCGGCGCATCGAGATGCCGGCGACCATGTCGAACTTGTGGCTGGGGACCGGCGCGGTGCTGATCGGGGTGCTGCTGCTGTTGGCCACGTTGCTCCCCAGGCCGAGCGCCGAATATGCGATTTCACAATTGCCGATTACTGTTGGCTCGCCCGGCAGCCGGCAGAGCTCGCCCTTTGCGCCCGATCCGAGCGAAGCACCCGACGATGGCCGCACCGGCCAGGGACAAGCGGCCGATGCGGCCGATGACCGCGGCAGCGATGACGCGGATCAGGCAGAGCAGTCAGGCAGCATTCGCGAAGGCGCTGCCGCCAGCCAGTCGCCCGAGCAAGCCCAAGGCCAACCGGCCGGCGCAACGGACACCACGCCGCCTGCTGATGGTACCGGCAGCAGCAACCCGTCAGCAGACGACAGTCCTGGCGCGGACGGTGGAAAAACTGACACAGCAGCGTCGTCATCCGGACAAGCGGGTGACAGCCAGGGCGAATCTGCCGGCGGAGATCGCCAAGGCAGCCAGGACCAGGATCAGCAAGGACAGGGCAGCAGCGAACCGGCCGATCCCGACTCACGCAAGTCACGCTACGAGAAATTCCAAGAGGCGGTGGCCGCCCGGCAAAAAGCGCAGCGAGAGCGGCGGGAAACGCAGCGCAGCGACGACGCGCAGTCGGACGATTCATCGAAGCAAGCGGGCGATTCGAGCACCAAAGCGGGCGACGGCGACCAGCAACCGCCCGACGAGGAGCAGACGGAGGAGAAGCAAGCGTCCGGCGCAGGTCCCGCTGCAAAGCAGGACCATTCAAACGGCAAGTCAGGGGAGACGGCCCAGCCCGACGCGACGTTTCAACCGCCGTCGATTCGAAGTCCACCGCTCGGATTTCTGGCCGTTCTTTTCAAATGGGCCTTCTACGTGGCGTTCGCGCTGGCGGTCGGCTATTTCGTGTGGCGCTATTGGGAAGACGTGCTGAGGGCGATTCGCGATTTTTGGGCGGGCCTGTGGGGTCGCACGACAGCGGGCAACGCGTCGGCGGACGATCCGGTGGCCGTCAAAGTCCCGCCTGCGGCGTTTTCGACGTATGCCGATCCATTCGCCACGGGCGTGGCAGCTCGCTATCCGCTGGAAGAGCTGGTTCGCTACAGCTTCGAGGCGTTCGAAGCCTGGTCGCGCGAGCACGGCTGCAAGCGCCAGCCGGAACAAACGCCGCACGAACTGGCGCGCGACGTCGCCAGGCTGAACGCACCGATGGCAGTCGATGCCCGTAATCTGGCCGAGCTTTACTCCCGCGCCGCCTTCGCCCGTGGCGAGCTACCCGACACCACGCGCCAGCAGTTGCAGCATGCCTGGCAAACGATGCGGCAGACCAGCGACGCGCCGTTGTAGCGGTCCGGATACAGACGGCAGCAAGGATCGCCGAGCACCGTGGGATGCGTCATTTCGCCGCATCGCGTAGCGACTGCCACTTGGCCCGCATTTCCGCCAGAGTCGCAGTGTGCTGTTCGTCGCGAGCCAGATTGAATTCTTCCAGCGGATCGGCTGCAAGGTCGTATATCTCTTCGTAGAGCGGCTCAGACTCCGTGAATCGCATGTACTTCCAACGCGTGGTGCGCACGCCTTCGCTCGGCGGAATGCGTGGGTGCGCAAAAAGGTGTTCGTAGAAGAACTCCTGCGTCCAGGCTGGCGACTGGCCGGCAACCAACGGCCCCAGGTCCTTGCCCTGCATACGCTGGGGAGCCGCGACGCCGGCCATGGCCAGCATGGTCGGCGCCATGTCGATGTTCAGCGCCGTTTCGCTGCGCCGCGTGCCGGCTCGCGTGCCGGCTAGTCGCGGATCGACCACGATCAGCGGAATGCGGATCGAAACGTCGTGTGCGTACCACTTGCCGGCAAAGCCGTACTCGCCCAGATAGAACCCATGATCCGAGGTGAAGATGATGACCGTGTTGTCCGCCAACCGGCGTTTTTCCAGCTCGGCGACGATGCGTCCCACTTCGTCGTCGACTTCGGTGATCAACCGGTAGTATCCTTTCACGCATTCCTGATAGCGTGCCGGACCCCAGAACCGTGCGGCCCAGCGCGCTCGATTCTCGGAGTTTTTCAGAAACTCTGGCAGCCGGTCGTAGTATTCGCTGGCCGCCAGCTTCGGCGCGGGAATGGCCACACCGTTGTACCAGGCCTCGTGCGCCGGATCGTAGCGGAATGGCTGCTCGTTGACGCTGGGAGAGTCCTGCACGTGCGGCGCCTTGAAGCTGATCGACAGCGCAAATGGCCGATCGGCCGGGGCACCAGCCAGGAACTCCAGTGCCTGGTCGCCCATCAACCGCGTCAGGTGGACCTGCTTGCCGTCGCGCTTGACGAAGTATCGTCCCTGTCCGGGAAACGTGCGGTCGTAGTCGAACGCGCCTACGGGTGGATCGCCTACGCCCCATTTGCCAATAAATCCGACGTGATAGCCAGCCGACTTGAGCAGCGCGGGATACGTGGCAGCCAGTTGCTCGGAAGTGAACGGCGTGCGAAAGTCCCAAATCCCGTGTCGCGCGGCATATTGCCCGGAGAGGATCGACGCGCGGCTGGTCATGCAAATTGCGGTGGTCACGAAGGCATTGTCGAACGTCACGCCGCGCCGCGACAGGGCATCGATATGCGGTGTGCGAATCAGCGTGTTGCCCATGCAGCCCAAGGTGTCCGCACGCTGGTCGTCGGTGAGCAGAAAAATGATGTTCGGCCGCTGGGGTTCATCGGCGCAAACGGCACCAGGCAACCCCAAGCAAGCTGCAAGGATGACCGATAGCACGAACCGGCGGCGGTAAAGACGCGATGACGATGGCATGAGGGGGTCCCGTAGCGGTGTTCAGGGGGGCCGATGTCTGGATCTAACCACGCGGCGCCTAAGGCCGCAAGCAGCATGCCCATGGTAACCACCCCGAAACCTGGCGACAGACGGGCGGCAGTTGACAGCCGCGGTGTGCCGTTCGGAGAATGGACTCGGAGCGATTGGGTGTGGAAAACGCCGGAACGGAGATTCCGGTCAACGGGAGGCGAAGCGTGCGTGCCGCTGCGCTGTTTTTCTTGATGGGTTGCCTGGCATTGATCGCGGGGCCGACGTCGGCGCCGGGGGCCGACACGCTCGAGCAGTTCAAGCAGGCCAAGTCGGACCTTATGCCGCTGCTGCGGAGCAAGGATCCGCAGGACCGCATCGAGGCCCTCAAGCGGCTGCAAAACTTTCCGGTTGAGGATGCCGTGCGGATGATCCGCACGCGGGTGAACGACGAAGATCCAGGCGTGAGCCGCCAGGCGGTCGAAATCCTGCGTGCGATGAACGACAATCACGAGGTTTGCGAGACGCTGCTGGTGGCGGCCAGACGCGCCCTGCGCGCTGGCAGCAGCGGGGCGTCGGCCGATATCTCGATCCTGCTCTCGTCGCGATTGCACAGCACCCAGCGCGCGGTCGATGCGTTGCTGACCGAAGTCGCCGCTTCACGGAACGGCGCCGAGGCGATTATCAACTTGCTTGACGAAATGGCGGCCCGGCGCGATCCGCGCGACGTGATCGCCTTGGAGCATCTTGCCAGCACGCACGTCTTCGACAGCCATTTTGGCGTTCGCCGCACGATCGTCTTTGCGCTGACCATGATTCCCAGCAAGGAGTCGGTGGGCGTGCTGATCGGCCTGTTGGATCGCGTGGGGGGCGAAGCGCGGGCAGACGGCGTCGAGCACCTGGTGCAGGTCACCGGCGAGAACTTTGGACTCGACAGTGCGCGCTGGCAAGACTGGTGGCGCCAGCAGAAAGACGCATATGCGTATCCCAACGTGATGGTTCGGGCCGGCTATCGCGGCACGCTCTCCGAGGGAGAATCGGGATCGTACTACGAGATGCCCATCTTTGCCGAGAAGATGGTGTTCGTGCTCGACATTTCCGGCAGCATGGGTGGGCCGCGGATCGTGGCCGCCAAGCGTGAACTGCTGGCCGCCATCGGCGGGCTGAGAGAATCGTCGCAGTTCGGCATCGTGGTGTTCAACGATCGGGCCAACTGCTGGCAGCGGCAACTGGTGCCGGCCAACGATCGCAACAAGCAAGCCGCCAAGGTCTACGTCGACGGGCTCGGCGTGGGCGGCTCGACCGCCTCGTACAGCGCCTTGGACCTGGCGTTCACGTTCGATACCGAGGCGATCTATTTTCTCTCTGACGGAGCGCCCACCACTGGCACGCTGATAGCGCCGGTCGACATCGTGGCGGCAGTCACCGCCAACAACAAGCTGCGCCGCATCAGTCTGTACACCATCGGCGTTGGCGCGGGTTTTCCCGGCAGCCCATTGGACGTGTTTCTGAAGACCCTGGCCGAGCAAAACCTGGGTGTTTACCGCCGCGTCGACCGATAGCCGGCGGCACGCTCGCACACTCGTCCTTGCCAGGGGCGATAGGCGTCCACTATCATCGGACTTCCCCACCCCATGAACCTTCCCGATCCTTCTGCCCGAGGGCCGAATCAATTCCATGAACGATATACCCAGCGGCCCGAAGCGGTTGACCGGAACCCAGTGGCTGATCGTTTCGCTGGCGGCCATCGGCTTTGCCTTTGATATCTACGAGCTGCTGATGGCGCAGGTCGTGTTGCCGCCGGCCATCGCCGACCTGACCGGGGCGCAGCGCGGCACGCCCGAGTTTCACATGTGGATCGGGCGCCTGTTCTATGTGCCGGCGTTTGCCGGCGGAATTTTTGGGCTGTTGGGCGGATACTTGACCGACCGGCTGGGCCGTCGGCGCGTGCTGACGTGGAGCATTTTGCTCTATGCGTTTTCGGCGTTCGGCGCCGGCTATTCGACGTCAATCGAGATGCTGCTCATTCTGCGCTGCGCGACGTTTGTCGGCGTGTGCGTCGAATTCGTGGCGGCCGTGGCCTGGCTGGCCGAGCTGTTCAGCGACCCGAAGCAGCGCGAGCGCGTGCTGGGATATACGCAGGCCTTCTCGTCGCTGGGGGGCTTCATGGTCGCCGTGGCCTACTGGTTTTGCACGACGTACGCCGACCGCTTTCCCGCCATTGTCATTCCCGAGTGGGCGTCGTTCCTGGGAGGCGGCATCAGCGACCCGCACGCGCCCTGGCGCTATACGTTGATGTCGGGGCTAATCCCGGCGATCCCGCTGATTATCATTCGGCCGTTCCTGCCCGAGTCGCCCGTCTGGTCACAACGGCGTGCCGCGGGGACGCTACGGCGACCGAGTCTGTTCGAATTGTTTGCGCCGAAGTTGCGACGGACGACCGTCGTCACCACGATCATGTTCGCCTGCAGCTATGGCGCGGCGTTCGGGGCCATCCAGCAGTTGCCGCAGATCGTTCCCGGAGTTTCGGACGTCAAGGCCGAGACCGCGGGCAAGACCGTGCCGGAGCAGAAGAAAATCGAACAGCAGCACGTTGCCCGCGTGACCACCTTGCAGGAGACGGGCGGTTTGGTGGGGCGCTTCCTGCTGGCTTTGTTGGCTGTGCGCATCGTCAGCCGGCGCTCGCTGCTGCGCGTGTTTCAGTTGCCGGGACTTTTCGTCGTGCCGCTGGTGTTTGCGTTGGCGCCGCTGTTGTCGCTCAATGCGCTCATGTTCGGCGTGTTCCTGGCCGGACTATTCACCGTGGCGCAGTTTAGCTTTTGGGGCAATTATCTGCCACGCGTTTATCCGATGCACTTGCGCGGCACGGGGGAGGGATTCGCGGCCAATATCGGCGGGCGCATGATCGGCACGTCGTTCGCCTGGGTGAGCAATTTCATCGCCGCCAACTTTTATGCCGACACGGTGTCGCCGGCCACGCGAATGGCCTACACCGCCGCGGGCGTCGCCTTGTTCGTGTACCTGGTCGGCACGATTTCCTGTTTCTTCCTGCCCGAACCCGCGGCCGAAGAATTGCCCGAATAGCGGCGACGCTACGACAACCGCCCACGTGCATCGATCGGCAATTCGACCAGTTGTCCGTCCTCGTCGCGCCACCAGACGGTATCCTGCAGATTGACGCACGGACAGACGTGATTCGGAATCACCGTGACGCGCTCGCCAAGCTGCGGCGCGGTGTTGCACTGGCGCACGTCGACCTGGCCGTGCTCCTCGGTCAATCGCGCGATGACTGCCGCGGGATACTCCAGGATGTATCCGTGGCCGCTGTCCGGGGCCGGACCGCAGCGGTCGCTGGTTAGCGTCTTGGTGCCGGCGTCGATCACCACCTGGCCCGGCACGGCGGTGCTGACCACGGTGCAGACGATGCGCGCCGCGCAGTCGTCGATCGTGCAGTACCCGGCCCGCACGGTGTTCATGTCGTTGTAGACGTACGTGCCGGGACGGATTTCGGTGTATTCGGCCACCAGGTGCGATCGGAAAGCCGTGGGCGTCGAGCCGCCGGAGACAATGCGCGCTTGCAGCCCGTGGTCCTCCCACAGACGCAACGTTGCATCGAGCTTGTCCGAGACGTCGTGCAGGGCTGCTTCTTGCTCGTGGGCCGGCCCGCCGATATGGCCGGGATAGCAAAACAGCCCGTCGAGCCGCAGTCCTGGCGTGGCGTCGATGTACTGTGCCATCTTGAGCGTTTCCGAGGGGGTCTGCAGGCCGGTGCGCCCCATGCCCACGTCGAGGTCGACCAGGATGCCGATGGTGGATGAGACTCGATTGGCGGCCTCGCCCAGCCAGCGAGCTCCCAACAGCGAGTCGACGGCCACGCGCACCGTGGCGTGCTTCGCCAGCTTGGCCAGACGCTTGGTGCGGACCGGGTCGATGGCAGGATAGGCCACCAGGATGTCGTCGGCCGCTTCGGCCATCAATTCTGCTTCGCCCACCTTGGCGGTCGTCAGCCCAAGTGCGCCGGCCGATAGCTGCAGGGCCGCGATCTGCAGCGATTTGTGCGTCTTGATGTGCGGGCGGACGTCCAGATCGTGCTCGTTGGCATACGCCGCCAGACGCTCCACGTTGCGAATCACGGTCACGGCGTCAACGATCATCGCGGGCGTGGCCGACGGATCCATGCAAGTCCTCTCCTTAAGCGATTGCGATCGTATTGCGCACAGTTTACCTGGCGACGTGCCGTCCGACAGCCCCTGAATCTCAACGATGACGTGCTGAATTAAATGGCTGCGAGTGTGAGCCGCCGAACGCCGTGATTAGTTCCAGTGCCCACTTGTACGCGGCTCGATTGCCACTGATGACTGCCTCTTGCCATAGAGTCGTTGACCCCGGGTCCATTAAGACAGTCTTTGCGCCGTTGACATTCGTCCATTTGGCACGTTCCAAAAAGGAGAAACAACGACCATGCATCGGATCTGGCGTTAGCGATGCAGGTAAGCACCAAACGGACTTGCGGGTCGATTCGGAAGCCGAAAGTTGAAGCCGTGGATCGAATCGCTCAAAGACGCCAGCTCCTGGGACATCAATCTCCTTGCGTCCGCGGGGACGATTTGTCTGAAGTTTCCTTCGCCCAATGAATAATAAGTTCGTTTGTCCCCACCAATTGCCTCTTGTATGTGGATGGTTGCGAGCCCATCGGTTCTCCTGTCTCTGAGCCCACTCGACCGGATTGGTGATCACCTCTTCGACCTGCAGCCAACCATGAATAACGTGCAGCATCGGTGCGTTTCTGGCGAATCGTTTCCAACCCTCAGACTTCCTAAAAAGTCCAAAAAAGAGAAAAACGTCACCTTCTCCGACGTTTTGCTTTTGCAAGTGACTGGCAGCTGCACCTGCTTGTCCGAACAGTGGGCGCCAACTTCGATGGCGCATCCGAGCCGGCAAACTACTTAACCGTAAGTCCGGATCATGGTGACAGAATTCGTCGCGAAATCGTTTCCTCGGGTACAACTGCTCGATCAGTTTGCCCAGGTTTTGCCCCCGCCATCTCAAGTCGTCGAATCGCCGGAATTGTTCCTTATGACCATAGACAATCGGCAGCGAAACGAGCCACTCACCGTCCACAATTGGGCTCGGTCCGCCGCCAAACTTAGAGTCGAATCCTTTGCGTGAAATAATCACCTTCATATGCGGAGCGCCTTGTCGTACAAACTTACTTCCTCTCGTGCTGCAAGTTAATTGCGTTGCATTTCGTCGTAGTCCAGCAGCTTGAAGTCCTGTTTGCGCGGGACGTCGTGAAGCTGGTCGCACATTTTGTAGAGCGCGATGAGCGCCTCGTTGGTCAGCCGTTCGCCAGCGCCCGGTTCGACGTAAGTGGCCGTCTTGCCGCCGTAGCCGCCGGCCGCCGCGTCGCGAATCGTGGGGAAATAGGCGTGATAGCCGTTCGTGTAGCCGACCAAGAGCGTCGTGGGCACGGGGGACTCTTGCTTGAGGTGCGACTGGAACTGCACGAAGATCTCGCCCGGCATGCCCACCAGCGCCAGCTTGCCGTCGATCACCAACGTGGTCAGCGCGCACGGAATCGTATTGTCCTTGATGATCTTGCTCAGATAATTGTCGAACCGCGGGCCGTACGCGGCGCTCAGCACGCCACGAACCTCGGGATCATCCAAGTCCCAGCGCGTGCGGATCGGAACCGTCTGTTCTTGGAACTGCAACGACGGCTTGGCGTCTGCCGTAGGTTTGGTTGCGGCGGCGGTCTTGGACACCAGCGCCCCGAGCTCGCGGCCCATGGCGCGCATCGCCTCGACGCCGCCCTGGTCGAGCGGCGTCTTGTCCATGTACGGGTTGATGTTGCCGCAGGCGCCTTGCAGAAACAGGCACTTCGTCTGAAGCTGATTCTCGACCGCGGCGCAGGCCGTGCCCACGTAGTCGGCGCTGTACTCGTAGTTGTCGCCCCCCATCACCACCGGGTGGCAGGCATAGTGAAACAGCACAGCCAGCGGCGTGCCGTCGGCGCGATCGAGGCGCACCACGACGTACTCGCGATCGACCGGCGCGGTCGGTTCGCGCTCGGCGTTGCGCCATTGCATGGCCACGCGGCCGTCGGGCAGAAAGTGGCGGCGGTTGTGCGCCAGGTCGGCTTCTCCGCGTCCAACGCCGATCGTCACCGGCTCGGTGCGGGCAGCGGCTTCGCAGACAATCCGTGCGATGGCGTCGCCAACTTTGTCCGCATATGGATTCGGGTCGCCCGGCACGTTGTCCAGCGCCGGTGCGTGGTGTGTGTGGCTGGCGGTGATGAACAAGTCGGTGATGCCGCAGCCAGCCTTGGTTTGCGCGCGGACGTTTTCGAGCACCGCTGGTTCGGGCACGCGGCCCAAATCGAGCGTCACGATGGCCACGGCATGGTCGCCTGTGCGCAGCACCACCGCTTTGGCCATCAGCGGATCGAGCGTGCCGGTGGCGCCGTGCGTGCGATTGCTATAGCCCCACAGTCGTAAGCCGGGCTCGGGAGTGATGTCGGCCGTGGCGACGCCGGCCGACATCGTCTCGGAGGCGTGACAGGGTAGGGCAGCGAGCAAAGTCAGCAACGCAACCAACAGCGATTGGCCAATGAGACGAGCCATGGGATGCTCCGCGAAATGGAGTTTCTGTTTCGCCCCATAGTGTGAGGGACGCAGCACGCCATTTCAATCGGTGCCGGCGAAAGCTGTCGCCTGGCGCAACGAAAACCGGGACGGCCCATGGAGGTGAGCCGTCCCGGTTGAGTTGCGGTTGGTGAACTGGCTCAGACCGCTACTTGGCGGCGGCCTGGGCGTTGTCCTTCGGCGCGGTCATGATCTGGGCCACGCCGGTGAGCAGGGCCTCGGCCAAGGGCGGGAAGGCGTTCTCGTCGCGGCTCCAGAAATTGATCGAGACGCGCTGGCCTTGAACTTCGGCCGGGATGTGCAAGCTTGACTTCGCGCCGCGCTCGACCATCCGCTCGAGCAACTTGCCCTTGGCCTTGCTCAGGTCGTTGTTGACCACCGGCTTGGTGCTGGTGGTGTAAGCGGCCAGGTCTTCGCCATCGGCGTCCGTAGGCGGCAACGGAGACAGGATGCTCTCGGGCATCTTGTGGCCGTGTTTTTTGCGGGCTTCGGCGATGGCCTTCTCGACTTCCTCCTCGCCCGCCTCGGCGTGGTCGTGGCCGCCGTGGCGACCGCTGAACGGTCCCATTACCTCAACCACTTTGCCGTCCTTGACCGTGGTGATGCACACGCGGTCGACTTGCGGCACCATGGTGCGGAGAATGAAGCCGAACTGCCGGAAAATGTCCGGGCTGCTCAGCGCCATGTATGCTCCGACTTGAATGTTGTCGTCAGGCTGGCCCTCGGTGGCTGCCATGATCACGTTGAACTTGTCCATGCGCGACAGCGGCGTGGCCTTGTGATTCGGATCCTGGCGATCCTCGTGCGCCGGCGCCACTTCGAAGAACCCAATCATCATTTCCTCGAACGTCTGGTCGCCGAAGCGGACCGCGGCGGTCGGGTCGGGATTGTTCAGGTTGTCGTCCGAATTGTCGAACTTGGCGAAGCAGTCCATCCGCGTGCCACGGGGCATGAATTTCGGCTCGGCCAGGCGATAGTTCGTCTGCCAACCAAAGTCATAGCGAGGCACGTCCAGCAACACTTCTTTCTTGCCGTCCGGATAGGTCGCCTCATAGCGGAACGCCTTGCCGCGCAAATGCATGTGCGGCATGAACGTCAACAGCAGGCTGTCGTCGGTGAAGATATAGCGGGCGGCGACCGGAAAATCGCTGTTGCCCGGCGGAATCTCGAACACCGCGTTGACGGCGCTGGTGACGCGAACTTCCTTCTTCACCGACTCGGGGTCGGCGAAGACAAACCCACAGTAGCTGCGGTCTTGCTGCGCCGAGCCATTGGGCGTGTAGTGCATCTGGAAGATCAACTTCGATCCGGCCGGCACGTACCGCGCGAGGCCGCTTTCCAACGGCTCCGGACGCAGGCCCGGGGCATAGGCACCCAAAAAATCATTGCCGCCGCCCAACCCGCCATTGATGTTGCCATCGGGCGGAATTACGAACAGCAGGATGTGGTGCACGACCGACGGATTGCCCGGCCGGGGCTCAATGGCCGTGATCCACTTGTCTTCCGTCCAGCCCGGGTCAATGACGAACATCTGGTAGTCGACCACGCCGGTGGCCGGCACGTCAAACGGCTCGTCGCTCATGTAGAGCACTTGCTCCGGCTCGGGAATCATCCAGCCTTCGGCGAACTGCGGCGGCTCGGGCAAATCCTTGGAATCGCCCTCGGGAGCGCCGTTGGCTACCCATTTGGCGATGAGCGCCTTTTCCTCGTCGCTCATGCGTGCGTCGTTCTTGAAGTGGCCATACTGCTCATTGGCGTGCCAGGGGGGCATGCGCTGCTGCTGGACGACTTCCTCGATCATGCTGGCCCAGCCGGCGACGTCGTCGTAGCTGGTGAGCGTGAACGGCGCGATCTGCCCCTCGCGATGACAGAATACGCAGTTGTCGTTCATGATCCGCGAGATTTGCTTTGAGTACGTCACGTCGCTGCCGACGACCGGTTCGAGATCGCGGCCGATCAGGCAACCGGCCGCGGCCACTTCCGCCTGGGCCACCGGCTTGCCAGCCAGCACGGCGTCGAGGGCCGTCGCCAGGTCGCGCTGCTTCGGCTCGGTCAACTGATAATTCATGTTCTGCATGAAGCCGTACTGATCGTCGATGCGGCCGCGATAGCGGATTGTGCGGTTCTTGTCGAGCACGACCACTTCCGGAGTACGCGTGACGCCGACCAGGTCGGCCAATCCTTGCTTGAGATCCTTGAGAATCGGAAACTCGATGTCGTGGATCCGCGCGTACGCGGCAATTTCCGTCACGGCGTCTTGCCGGTTGGGATCGATGCCCAGGAACACGACGCCCTGCGGCTCGTACTGCTTGGCCAGCTCGATCAACCGGGGCGCATAGATTTTGCACAGCGGGCACTCGGTGCCCAGGAACGTTAGCACCACGACCTTGTCCTTGCCCACCTGGTCCAGCGAGTAAGGCTGACCGTGATAGTCGTTCAGCGTGAAGTTGTCGATTTTTTTGCCGATGGGAGCCTTTGACTCCTCGGCCATCAGGGGCGCCGCACACAGCGCCAACAGGGCAACCAGCGCGTTTGCTCGGGTTCGCATAACAAAAACCTCGCGTTTGGGAGAGAGAGTGAGCAGATGAAACGAGCGCCTACGACTCTAGGTCCGGCACACGCTGGGGGGAGTGGACAGGACTGGCTAGTGTAGCCCAACGACCAACATTTTTCCACGGGAGTTATCAAGAACGACATTCGGCCCACGTCAGGCCGTGCTACCTGGGGATTCGTCCCCGGCGCGAGAATATTGAGGCTGAGGCCCGCGGTTTCCTCCGTACCGCGAGGCGCCCCCGGGCGGCCTTCGCGTCCCAACAAAGCGTTTACCCGTGGAACTGCAGCCGGGTTTCGCCCTATTTCCCGATGCAGAACCGACTAAAGACTCGATCCAAAATGTCGTCGGTGTACACGGCGCCAACCACTTTGCCCAGTTCGTCCAAGGCCAGGCGCAGCTCGCTGCCGATCAACTCCTCGCCGGCACTAGTGCGGTTCAACTCCGCGGCCCGCCGGAGAGACTCTCCCGCGGCACGCAAGCTTTCGACGCAGCGATCGGCCGTGCCATGGACCGCCGTTTCGCCGAAGGCCAGCTCGCCGAGCTTCGCCCGCATGGCAGTGCGCAACGCCGCCAGGCCACTGCCCGTTTGGGCGCTGGTGACGATGGCGCCGGCTGGCGTTTCCAAGCGACGCGGCGCATCCGACTTCGTCAACACGACAAGTCGCGTGCCGGCGTGGTTCGCGGCCAGTTGCTGTCGCTCCCAGCCGTTCAACTCTCGCGTGGCATCGAGACATAAGACGTGCAAATCGGCGCGCTCCGCCTGCGACGCGCTCAATTCTTGCGCCGACTGGCGGATGCCGGCGTGCGAACGGTCGCCGGCGGCCGTTGCGAGCGTCTCGAAGCCCGCGGTGTCACACAGTTGACAGGCCATGCCGCCGAGGTCGAGCGCAGCCGTCAAATAGTCGCGCGTCGTCCCGGGCTGGTTGGCCACCAGCGCCGATGCCTCAGGCACGAGCCGGTTGAACAGGCTGCTCTTGCCGACGTTCGGCCAACCTACCAGCACGACCAACGGCCAGGCGTCGCGTCGGGTGCGTGCGGCCAGTTGGTCGAGCGATTGCTCCACAAGTGCTGCTGCGTCGTCGAGCTGACGCTGGATTTCGCCGGGCTCGATGAACTGGATGTCCTCTTCGACGAAGTCCAGCCCAGCCTCCAGGTGCGACAGCAGATCGAGCAGCCGATCGCGCAGTGCGTGCAACGGCTGCGTCATGCCGCCGGCGAGTTGCCCCAACGCGAACTGCAGTTCGGCCCGATCGCGTGCGTCGATCACGCCCAAGACGGCCTCGGCCTGTGCCAGATCGAGCCGGCCGGCCAGAAACGCGCGCAGCGTGAACTCGCCCGGCT
>JBGSYQ010000372.1:0-1938 GCA_041750795.1 Pirellulales bacterium
CCGCCGAAAGCGCCGCGCCGACTGCCGATTCCGCGCCCGCTGCCGATTCCGCGCCATCCACCCCAGCCGAGCGGCCGCCCAAGAAAAAGCAACCGCCGCCGCGCGTCCTCAACGACCAGCCGCCGCGGCACTATCCGCCGCCGAACATTCGCGACCGGCTCTCCCCCGAGTTGGAAATGGAGTATCTCGAAGCGCTCGGCGGGCAGTCGATCGACGACATCATCGCCCCCGACCAGGGCGCCGCCGTGGCCGTGGAGCTCGAGCCCGAGTCGCGCCACCAAGGACGCGTGATCTCGATCCATCGCGACGACGTGTTTGTGGAAATCGGTGGACGCCAGCAAGGCATCCTGCCGCTGAAGAACTTCGCCGAGCCGCCCGAAGCTGGCGCGCTGCTCGACGTGGTCGTCGCTCGCTTCGTGCCGGCCGAAGGCATCTATGAGTTGATCCTGCCCGGCGGCGCGGTGGACGTGGGCGACTGGTCCGACGTGGCCGAGGGCATGGTGGTCGAGGCGCGTGTCACCGGCCATAACAAGGGCGGGCTGGAGTGCGAAGTGAGCCGCCTGCGCGGCTTCATCCCCGCCAGCCAGGTGTCGGCGTATCGCGTCGAAGACTTGGAGCAGTTCGTCGGCCAGGCCTTCCTGTGCGTCATCACCGAGGCCAATCCCGAAAAGCGCAACCTGGTGCTCAGCCATCGGGCCGTCATGGAGCGCGAGAAGGCCGAGGCCAAGGAAAAGCTGATGGCCGAGCTCGAGCCGGGCCAGCAGCGCGAGGGCACCGTGCGCAGCCTGCAGGATTTCGGCGCGTTTGTCGACTTGGGCGGGGTCGACGGGCTGATCCACATCAGCCAGATCAGTTGGGACCGCATCAAGCACCCCAGCGAAGTCCTGGAAGTCGGCCAGCAGGTCAAAGTGAAGATTCAGAAGATCGATCCGCAAACCGGCAAGATCAGCCTCGTCCTGCGCGATCTTGCCGAAAACCCGTGGGCCAACGCCGCGCGCGATTATCCGGTGCGCACGCGGGTGACGGGCAAGGTCACGCGGCTGACCGACTTCGGCGCTTTCGTGCGGCTCGGTCCCGGCGTCGAGGGCTTGATTCACATTTCCGAGCTGGCGCACAAGCGCGTGTTCCGCGTGTCGGACGTCGTCAGCGAAGGCCAGGAGGTCGACGTGCAGGTGCTCTCGGTCGATCCCGAAGCGCAGCGCATCAGCCTCTCGCTCAAGGCGCTGGAAGCGAAACCGACCGCGGCCAAGGCCGAGGAAGAGCCGATCGAAGAGCCAACCGCGCCGGCCGCGCCCCCCAAGCCGCGGAAAGTTCCGCTCAAAGGCGGCATCGGCGGCCCCGCCACCGGCGAACAATTCGGGCTGAAGTGGTGATGACGCGTTGTTGTAGGTGACGCGCGAGTACCCCGTTTAGCCCGCGGTCAACAACCGGGGGCAAACAACCGCCACCACGTGCGACTCGCCGTCGCCAGGCTGGCCCACTTCGATCGTGCACCTCGGCAGCGCGCGATGCAATTCGTCTAGCACTTCGTTGCTCACTGGATGTCGTCCCAGGTCGATCCGCAATCGCTTGAGCCGCGTGAGTTGCTCGAGCTGGCGCAATCCAGCGGCGGTCACTTGCTCGGCATCCAGCAGGATCAGCGTTTCGAGCGACTTGAGTTGGCTCAGGTGCGCAAGGCCCGCGTCGGTCAGATCGACGCTGCGCACCAGGCTGAGCCATTTGAGGTGCGGCAGCCGGCCGACGCGCTCCAGATCGGCGTCGGTCGCGTAGAACAGTTCCACGCCGGTGACGGTGGCGACGTAGTCCTTGCCCAGTTGCCGCTGCGCCCAGCGGCGCCACGCCGAGTCGTCTGCATCGCCCGGCCGTCGATCGTCGTACAGCACGGTCGCGGCCGGATTCGAGGTGCGCAGCGCCTCGACCGCCACGTGCTGCCGCCGC
>JBGSYQ010000373.1:0-5403 GCA_041750795.1 Pirellulales bacterium
GCTGGCCGCACTGGTGGCCGGCGATTGCGCCGGAGGCGATCATCGCGGCCGCCTGGCCGCCGGCATCATCGTGGCCAGGCCCGCGGTCGAAGGGCACTGGCTCGAGCTCTACGTCGACAACAGTGACGACGCCGTGGTCGAGCTCGCGCAAAAATACGTCGAGCTGGAACACGAAGCCAAAGGGGAATGGCCCGCAGGCAAACCGCCGTGGCAGCATCCGTGTGAGCAGCGAACGGAGCCGAAGGCGCCGGAGTGAATAGCGAGACTCTTTTGCGCCGCTGTTGAATCGCCATGCTCGCTCATTGCATGAGCTCAGCAGAGCCTTGGGCGCCATCGCCAGACGATCAGCCCAACGAGCCCAAGCGCCGCAAGCGCTATGCTCGAGGGCTCGGGTACAGTAGCCAGACGGAATCCGACGTCGACTCCTGAGTAAACTACCATCGGAAACGACGTTGCTTCGAGTGCGCTAACCATTACGGCAACCGATCCGCCGCGCAGACCGCGCGCCGCGTTGCCGAATAAAGTTTCGTTCCACTCAAAAACATTTCCACCTTGATCGAACGTGCCATAGTAGCTGCTCGATTGCGTATATGAGCCGACATCGGTTAGATAGACCTCGTTGAGGTCTACGACGGTCGATCCCGTTGTGGCAAAGCCGCTGACAGGATCATAGAAATTGGCCGTGTTGGGTGTGCTGCCCGGCGGCGCGGACACAGGCGGCGTATTGGTGCCGGTTGGATACAACCAATAACCGTCGCTGTCGCCTCCCTTGTCTGCGGGCTGATAGTAGGCGGCCTTGTACCACTCGTTTTCGCTGGGAATGAACCACTTGGCGCCGGCATTGCGTGTGGCAGTAGATGGGACGAATTGACCTGCCAAGGTGTAGGCACCGTCTTCCGTTGAGCCGGCGTCCTGCGGTCCCATGGGCTGGCCATTGTGGAGCCAGTTCGCAAATCGCGCCGCCTGTCCCCAGCGGATGTGCGTGATTGGATTGTCCGGCGAACCTATCACGCTATACAAGTAGGTCCCAGAACCTCCGCTTCGGGCTATGCCTGCGCCAACGACGCTGGTGGCCATCTCGGTGGAATACAGGCTGTTGGGATCGGCGGCAGCCACGGCGTTTAAAAATGCCGTGTATTGGCCAACCGTGACTTCCGTCGTGCCCATGCGGTACGTGTATGGCACCGCACCAAGGAACCGATCAGGAAAGCTGGAATTCGTCGACGGGTCGTGCGGATTCCCGGCGTCGCCAACCAGCACAGTCGGAATCGTGATTGCCGCAGCCGCGGAGCACGTGAATACAAACAATCCCGCAATCGACGCAATATTGCATCGTCTCATCGAACTCCCCCCTGTTCCAAGCCGCTTCTCAAGCCCCCCCTCGCTATCGCCAGCATATCCACCGAATTAGGGAAGGGCAAGAGAAAGTGCCCACCGAATGAACAGCTATGCGCCTGCTCCAGAATTCGCTTCGCGCGTTCGGCGTAAGACAAAAATTCGCCGCAAGAGGTAGTGAAACAAGACCCAACGGGGCGGTCCATTCGCTGTCGCCGTATGAGTCGCACCGGTTGGGGCTTGCGGTTGATTTTGCAGTTTACCGATCCAGGGGTTTCGCTTCTCTCCACACCTGGCTAATAGCGCGCGGGCCGTTGGCCCTCATGCGCTGCGAAGCGGTGTTGCACGACCATGGGTGCGAACCGGTGGGTCACGTCGATGCGATGCACGCAGTGCATGACCTGCATGGTTGGTTGAAGACCTTGGGCCGAAATCGAGGTGGTGCGATTCATTGTGGCTAAAGCCGCACGTCGCGCTGGCATGCCCACCCACCGCTTGCGCGGCGTGGAAACGTGACGCCTGCTCGCGCTCGTGTTTTCTTCGGGCACCGTGGCGTCTATCATCGTGGGCTTGCCGCTAGCAGACTGTTAAAGGCTTCAACGGGCTGCGACGCCGGCCGATGAACCTCCGCCCGCTGCCACGTGTCTGGTGGGTGGTCGCCGGCGACGAGGGCTGGGTGGCCGCCGGCAACGAGGGCGTGCGCCGGCGGACGACCGGCGAGAATTCAACCAACAAATTCGAAATGGCATCGGCCGAAATCAGCGAAGCTCCCACCCGCGATGCATCGCCCCCTGCGCCCGACCCGCTGCGCTCGCGCCAGGGCGTGCTCTATGGCGTGCTGTCCTACGGCCTGTGGGGGCTGATCCCGCTGTACTTCAAGGCGGTCGCCAGCGTCTCGCCGATCGAAGTGCTGGCCCAGCGTGTGTTCTGGTCGTTCGTGTTCCTGTCGATCGTGCTCACCCTGGTGCGCCGCTGGGATGCCTTGCTGCGGGCGCTTTGCAATCGCCAAGTGCTGTTGGCGCTGTCGGCCAGCACGCTGCTGTTGGCCGTCAATTGGTTTACCTATATCTACGCCGTCTCCACCAATCGCGTGGTCGAAGGCAGCCTGGGCTACTTTCTCAATCCGCTGGTGAACGTCGTCATCGGCGTCACGCTGCTCAAAGAGAGGCTCCGCTCGTGGCAACTGGCCAGCGTGCTGCTGGCCATCATCGGCGTGGCGATCCTGGGAGCGCCGCCCATCGCCATCACGCTGGCCCTGACGTTCGCGTTCTATGGCCTGCTGCGCAAAACCGTCGCCGCCGATGGTCTGGTCGGCCTGTTCGTCGAGACGATGCTGCTGCTGCCGGTGGCCGCGGCCTACCTGGCGTACCTGGCCGTCGCCGGCCGTTCGTCGTTCGACACCGGCGATCCGCGAATGTGCCTGCTGCTGGCCGCCAGCGGCGTGGTGACGGCCATTCCGCTATTGCTGTTCGCCGCCGCCGCCCGCCGGCTCCGCTTCGCCACGCTGGGCTTCCTGCAATACCTGGCCCCCACGATCCAATTCCTGCTGGCCGTGTTCGCCTTCGGCGAAGCCATGACGCCACTCAAATGGACCGCCATGTCGCTCATCTGGACCGCCGTAGCCATCTACTCGATCGATTCGCTGCGACTCTACCGACAACAGCGCGGCGCGCCTCCGCGCGCCGCGCTGTCCGAATCCTGACAGCAAGCCGTCGCCTTACGGCTTGATCGCGTACACCTTTACGCTGGCGGCGTAGTCGTTGACGTTGTACTTCGCCAGCAACTCGCGCAACTGGCTGTGCGCGTCGGTGGCGCACGACGACTGGCCGGGCGAGCAGCAACCCGACTGGTTCTCGACCTTCGTATAAGCGTTCAAATCGGCGCCGGTGTCGATGACGTCCACCGGCTCGAAGCCGGCCTCGGCCAGTTGCGCTCGATAGGTCTCGACGGGGATGGCGCCGGCGATGCAGCCCACATAGGCCATCAGGTCGTTGCCGATTTCCGGCGGCAGCGGCTTCTTCAGTGCAATATCGCTCACCGCCAGCCGCCCGCCCGACTTCAGCACCCGCGCGATCTCGCGAAACACGGCCGGCTTGTCCGGCGCCAGGTTGATCACGCAATTGCTGATCACGCAATCGACCGATGCGTCAGCCAGCGGCAGCTTGTCGATCGTGGCCTGGTGGAACTCCACGTTCTTGGCATCGATCTTGGCGGCGTTGCGCCGCGCCAACTCCAGCATCTCGGGCGTCATGTCGATGCCGATGGCACGGCCGGTCGGACCCACCTTGTCGGCCGCCAGGAACACGTCCAGCCCGCCGCCGCAGCCTAAATCGACGATGACCTCGCCCGCTTGCAGGCTGGCAAACGCCGTGGGATTGCCGCACGACAGCCCCATGTTGGCCTCGGCCGGGATCGAGGCGAGCTGCTCGCTCGAATAGCCGAACGCTTCGGCCACGGCGCGCACGCCGGCCTGCTCGCTCGACAGTCCTCGCTCGGCCACGGCGCCATAGCGCGACTGCACGACTTTTTCAATGTCCTTCGCTTCGGTTGCCATGTTCGTCTCCTTGCAAATCGGTTAACAGTTCGTCCACTTTGGTTCGAATCAGATCGCGCACGTTGCGGAATGCTTCCGGCGTCAAGTGCTTCGGATCGGGGATGCTCCAGTCCTCGCGCCGCGCCGCGCGCAGCGTAGGGCAGCTATCGCCGCAGCCCATCGTCACCGCCGCGTCGAACGCGCCGGCCGGCAACTCCTCGATCGCTTTGGAACGATGTGTCGTCAGGTCGTAGCCCAACTCGCGCATGGCCGCGATCGCCTTGGGGTTCACCTGGCCGGAAGGGTGCGAGCCGGCGCTAAAAGCCTCGACGCCGCCAGCCATCCGCGCAAACGCCTCGGCCATCTGGCTGCGGTTCGAGTTTTCGACGCACACGAACACGACGCGCTTCATCGCGGCTCTCCGGCGGCCAATAAATATGCGTAAGCGAATGTAATGTTCAAAAAAATTATCGCCGGCAACATTATTGCCGGCAGCACTTCCGTCGTGCCTCCTGGCGCCGTCGTGCCTCCAAGCGCTCGTCGAGTGTGCGGCGGTCGCGCGACAGGTCGGTCGCGTCGCTGAAGCAACACGCCAGGCAATCGAGCAGCTTTTCGTGGACCTTGGTTCGAGCCGGAGCCAGGCGATAGTAGCTCCACAGCCCTTCCTTGCGCGCCTCGACCAGCCCCGCCCGGCGCAAATACGCCAAGTGCCGCGAGGCCTTGGGTTGCGGCACGTCCAGCACGCCCACAATGTCACACACGCACAACTCGCCTTCGGCCAGCATGTGCAAGATGCGCAGCCGCGTCCGGTCGGCAAAGGCCCGAAACAGCAGGTCGACAGCGGGTGGCGCCTTGGTTTTCATATTCGCTTACACGAATATATGCCGCGGCCCGCGATCCGTCAAGTGCCGTGAATTCGCCCCCGTAGCTGTACTCGCCCCGTAGCTGAATTCGCAAGAGTTCAGCCCGCAGCCCCCGTCACTGACCTCACCCCCGTAGCTCAACACTTCCCCGTAGCTGGATTCGCAAGAATTCAGCCGACCCAACGCAACACGTAAAAATCCACCCCAGGCCACACCACACGCTGCCTCAACTCTTGCGCTTTCCAGCGACCGGGCCGATAATGATCGACAAGGCCTGTGAATCCGCGCGACGCCCTGCGGTTAGCAACCCGTTGAACCATTCAACCAGCGGTTACCCCGTTGTCAGCGACCGACGCTCGCACGATTCGAACCGCGGGCCGCACCGCCACAAGGAGCTTGCGATGGAACGACGCTTGCGGCCGTTTTTAACCGCCGAGTGGCTCAACGTAGCCATCGTCAGTTTCGAGATCGATCCGGCGGTGTTGGCGCCGCACGTGCCGCGCGGCACCGAGTTGGATCGCTGGCAAGGCCGCACGCTGGTGAGCCTGGTCGGCTTTCAGTTTCGCGACATTCGCGTCTGCTCGATCCGCGTGCCGTTTCATCGCCACTTCGAGGAGGTCAACCTGCGCTTCTACGTCCGCCGCGCCACGCCGACGGGCTGGCGCCGCGGCG
>JBGSYQ010000374.1:0-3972 GCA_041750795.1 Pirellulales bacterium
GCGCCACGCGGCGCGCGTTGCCGTGCGTGTTGACCATCATGATCGACACCAACCCCGCGTCGGCCGCCATCTCGCAGTACTCGCCCAGCCGCCCCACGTGACTGGTGCGCACCAGCGTCCCCATCGCCAGCCCGGTTTCGCGCGCCATCTCGATCAGCTTGCGCGTCAGGCGCTGGGCCTGCGGTTGGCCGAATCCCCAGTTGCCATCGCCAACGAAGATGCTGGGCGAGGCGCGCAGCGTGGTCAGCGGCGCGCCGGCGACGACTTCGCCCTTGTGAAACGTCTCCAGGTAACTCGGCACGCGCATCACGCCGTGCGAATCGTGGCCGCGCAGGTTCGCGCCCACCAGGCTGCGCGCAATCAGCGCACTTTCATCTTCGGCAAGCCCGCCTTTGGCGAGCAGCCGCGTGGCAAAACCAGTCAACGCATCGGCGGGAATTTTCGGCATGGCAGCAGGCGAGGGTTGTGAAAAAGTTGGCAGTGGTGGTTCTCACGATCATACCGCGTGCCGTCGCGGTGCGACAGCACCTGCGGCAGTGCCGATCGCCGCGCTCGCATGCACTTACGGGCTGCCAACCAGAAACGCGTGCCACAGCTTGAAAACGGCCAGCGAGTTGACCAGCATGTGAATGGCCAAAGGCGCGACGATGCGGTGGGTGCGCTGATAGGCATAGCCCAAAAACAGCGACAACACGAACAGCGCCACCGCGTCGGGCCAGCCGTGCAGCGCGGCAAAGATCGCCGCCGAGACCACGATCGGGCCGAAGCCGGCCGGCGATTCCGACAGATCGCCGCGCCGCTGGCGATGCTCGCGCTGCTTCTTTTCCAGCCAGCCCTGCAACACCACCCGCACCATGAATTCTTCCACCAGCGGCGCCACCAGCACCGCGGCCAGCGACACCAGCAGCAGCACGCCGGTGTTGGGCTCCGCCTTCGACAGCTGCACCAGCGCATGCTCCGACGTGTAACCGAACAACTCCGTCAACACGAGTTGCGTACCGTAGACGGGCACGATGGCCGCCAGAAACGTCAATCCGGCCACGCGCAGGTCGTATCGCCAGCGGCGCAGATCGAAGCCCATGTCGTCGGCATACGCGCCGGTGCGCTTCACCAGATAGCCGATCGCCAGCAGCAGCCACACGATGCGCGAAACAAGGACGGCGCCCAGCGCCGCCGGCGAATTGATCGTGGGTTCGGTGCCGGTCGCGGCGGCGGCGGCGGCCACCAACAGCGACGGCAACAACAGCACGGTCACGCCCAGCACGATCACGTCGAGTCCGCTCCAGGGAACGGGCAGTCGCGGCTCGTAACCCAGCGGCTCGCGACGCGACGCGCTCTGCTTGACGAGTCCCGCCCATACCAACAGGCTGCCGGCCAACAGCACCAGCGTCAGCATGCCCGTCAAGTAGCTGCCTTGCTCTTCCATCGCGGCCAGTCGCCCTCAGATCGAAACGAGAGCGGCGCGAGCTTGTGCGGCGCCGTCCGGGAAAGATGCTCCGCCGGCTCCGCGGCGCATGGTCAACTCGTCAACAAGGCGTACGCGCGCAGCACGTAGGCCGCCCCGGAGTACACGGTCGTGACCACCGCGGCCCAAACGCTGACGACCAAGGCCCATTCCAGCGCCGGCGGATACGGAGCGCCGTAGTAGAGCGCGTAGAGGCTCCCCAGCGCCGCGAGGCATTGCAGCAGCATCTTCAGCTTGCCCGACATCACGGCGGAGAAGTTTTCCCCCTCCCCCTCCAAAAAGCTGCGCAGCGCCGTCACCAGCAATTCGCGCCCCACGATCAACACCGCCATCCACGCGGCCACGCCCGAGCCGGGCACCGCGCCCAGCAGGATGAAGGTTCCGCAGACGATGATCTTGTCGACGAACGGATCGAGAATCCGCCCCAGCGTCGTCACCTGGCCGTACTTGCGCGCCCAATAGCCGTCCAACCAGTCGGTGCCGGCGGCAACGGCAAACACGAAAAAGCTGGTCAGGTAGAATTCGAAAGCGATCAACACGAACAACGCCAGCGACAACAGCAGCCGCAGCACCGTGAGTTGATTCGGAACGTTGAATACCCGTTCCTTGGCGATTTGTTCCTTCGCGGCGATCGACATCATCGATGGCCCCCGAATTAGCGTGGCTTGCCGACGGCGACTCCAACTAGATCATAATCGCTGGTGGTCACGATTTCACAGCGCACTATTCTTCCCGCCCGCAGCTTGCGGCCACCTGAAACATACACCACGCCGTCCACGTCCGGGGCGTCGGCGTAGCTGCGGCCGATCCAGGCGTCCTTTTCCCCCGGCACATCCCGGTCGATCAATACATCGTACTGCCGGCCGATCTGGGCCGCGTTCCACTCGAAGGCGATCTGTTGCTGCACGGCCATCAACGCCTCGCGCCGCGCTTGCTTCACGTCCTCGGGCAAGTGCTCCGGCAGCCTGGCCGCCGGCGTGTCAGGCTCCAGCGAGTAGCTGAACACCCCCAGCCGCTCGAACCGCTGGGCCTGTGCGAAATCGACCAGTTCGGCAAACTGCTCGTCCGTCTCTCCCGGAAAACCCGTGATGAACGTCGTCCGCATCACCAGGCGGTCGATCCGCTGCCGCAGCTTTGCCAGCAATGCCTCGGTTTCGGCCCGGGCCACGCGGCGCTGCATCCGCCGCAACATCGTGTCGTTGATGTGCTGCAGCGGCAGATCCAGGTACGGCACGATCTTCTTGCTGGCGGCGATCGCGTCAATCACGTCGTCGCCGAAGTACATCGGGTACAGGTACATCAAGCGAATCCACTCGATGCCGTCGACCTGCTCCAACTCCTTGAGCAAGGCGGCCAGCCGCGTCTCGCCGTAAAGATCCATGCCGTAATAGGTGGTGTCCTGCGCCACGACGATCAGCTCGCGCACGCCGTCGGCCGCCAGTTCCCGCGCCTCGGCGATCACGTCCTCGATCGGCTTGGTGGCGTGCTTGCCGCGCATTTTCGGTATTGCGCAGAACGTACACAGCCGGTCGCAGCCCTCGGAAATCTTCAAAAATGCAAAGTGCCGCGGCGTGATCCGCAATCGGTTGCGATCGTCCAGCGGCCGCGAAGGAGCGGGCTGAAACACCGTCCGCTGCTCGTCCAGGCCGCCGATCAACCGGTCGGCCACCTTCGTAACCATCTCGCGGCCGAACACGCCCACCAGGTGGTCGATCTCGGGCAGCGTGTCGAGCAGCTTTTCTTTCTCGCGTTCGGCCAGGCAGCCGGAGACGATCACGCCGCGGATGTCTCCCTTGCGCTTCAGCTCCAACATCTCGTGGATCGTGGCGTACGATTCTTCGCGCGCGCGCTCGATGAACCCGCAGGTGTTCACCACTACGAAATCCGCCCCGGCGGGCTCGTTGACCAGCTTGTAGCCGTCCAATTGCAACAGGCCGAGCATCCGCTCGCTGTCGACGAGGTTCTTCGGGCAGCCGAGGCTGACGAAGGAATAGGTGCCCTTCGAGGGCCGCTTGTCCGCGTCGCGGGGCGCTTCAGTCGGTGGAGCGGAAGGGGTGGCCAAGAAAGGAAATCCGTGGGAGGCAAGCGGTTGGAACGAGCGACCGGTGCGCGTATCGTTGCTGGATTCGCAAGAATTCAGCAGGCAACCGCTGAAGCCTTGCGACCTGAGCGACCGCCTTCAAGTAACACCGCCGCATCCCCATCCTAGCCGATCGACCATGCGCTGACGAGTGCTCCCGCTGTCCGGCCACGTCGACGGTCGCCGACGTGAACGTGGCCGAATGGTTGCTTGCAGGTGCCGGTCGGCCCCGCTAAGATACTATACATTAGTATAGTACTCAGGAGCACGCCATGCTCTCCGAATTGACGCAAGAAGAGTTGTCCCTGGCGCTGGACGCCGTGGCCGCCGAAGCCATCGCGGCACTCGACGGCGCCGAGCCGCCGGTCGACGCGCTGCTGTTGGCACGCGCGTTGCGCCTTTCCGTCGCTTGGGACCGCCGGCAAAG
>JBGSYQ010000375.1:0-8399 GCA_041750795.1 Pirellulales bacterium
GCCGCGGAAACGGACGCCGCGCCGGACAGCGAGCAGCAACTGATCGAGCGCCGCGCTGTGCGGCTGCGCGAGCTGCCCGCCAAGCCGGTTCCGCCGCAGGTCGGCAACGGCTCGCTGCACCCGATCGATGCGTTCGTCGCCGCCGGGTGGCCGCAAGCGCCGGCCGGTCCGAAGCCCAGCTTGTGCGACCAGGCGACGTATCTGCGGCGAGTGTATCTCGACGTGATCGGCGTGATTCCCACGTGGGTCGAAGCCAACCGCTACCTGGCGGCCAAAGACAGCCAGCCGGCGCGCGAGAAGCTGGTCGATCAATTGCTGGCGCGCTCCGACGACTATGCCGCTCACTGGACCGCGTTCTGGGAAGATGCGCTGGCCAGCCAGAACGTGCTCTCGCAGGGGGGAATCCTCACGCGCGGCAACTATCGCGAGTGGCTGCTGGCCAGCTTTGCACAGAACCGGCCTTTTGACGTGATGGTGGCCGAACTGATCGATCCGACCATGCCGCGCCGCCAGAACGCCGAAGCGAAAGAAGTGCTCGGCGCCACATATTCCATCGAGTTCGTGCGCAACGAGGACCACACGGTCACGCTGCAAACGGCGGCCAACGTCGGACAGGTGTTCCTGGGCACCAGCATGAAGTGCGCCAGTTGTCACGACCACTTCGAGAACGACGAATGGCCGCAGTCGCGCTTCCTGGCGTTTGCCGGGCTGTTTGCGCCGCACGACCTGGAGCGGATTCGCTGTGAGAACAAAACCGGCGAGATCGTGGCGGCCGGGTTTCCCTTCGAGTTGCCGAGCGCCGCGGAACCGGTGCCGCAGGAGCTGTCCGCGCGGTTGCACCTGGCCGCGCAGCTCATTACCGACCCGGCCAACCCGCGTTTTGCCAAGACGATCGTCAACCGGCTGTGGAAGCGCTACTTCGGCCTGGGCTTGTTCGAGCCGGTCGACGACTTCCGCGCCGATACGCCCGCCAGCCATCCGGAGCTGCTGGATTGGCTGGCCTACGACTTCATCGAGCACGGCTGTGACTTGAAGCATACGATGCGACAGATCCTGACCAGTCGCGCGTACCAATTGCGATACGACCCGGAGCTGGAGGATCACTTTCACCCGGAACAGGCCGCCACGCCGCGCTACTTCCGTTCGCCGTCGCTGCGGCGCTTGACGGCCGAGCAGTTTCTCGACAGCGTGCGCGTGGCGACCAGCGGCCAATGGACGCCGGCTTTGCGATGCTTTCTCGATGCGCGATCCACGGCACTAGCCCGTGCGCTGGGACGCCCGGCTTCGCGCAACGAGATCAGCACCAGCCGGCCCGACGACGTGGCCGTGGTGCAATCGCTCGAGTTGCTCAACGGCCAGGAGTTGCACGAGATTCTTGCCGCCAGCAAGCTCGACGACACGCTCGCCCGGCAGGATCCCCGCCGGCAGGTCGATCGCCTGTATCGCGCAGCGCTCAGCCGGCCCGCGACCACGGACGAGAAAAACCTGGGACGTGCGTTCCTGCAAGCCGCCGATTCGCCGGAAGAGGGTTTTCGAGACATGTTGTGGGCGCTGGTTTGCAGCCCGGAGTTTCAATACGTCAAATAGGCGGTAGGCTGTAGACGGTAGGCGGCAGGACGGAGAAGCAGGTAAGAGAATGCATCGACGACAATTCCTTCAGCGATCGTTGGCGGGCGCGGGCAGCGTGGTAGTGCCTGCTGCGCTGGGATCGGCGTTGGCCCGGACGAACGCAGCCGAGGCGGCTACTGCGGCTGCGCTGGCGGCGAAGGCCGACGCGGTCATCTTTATCTGGCTGCCCGGCGGCATCGCGCAGACCGATACCTGGGATCCCAAGAGCTACACGCCCTTTACGCCCGGCATGAAGGGGAGCGAACTGCTGGGCACGTGCGAATCGATTCCCACCAGCGTCGATGGCTTGCGCTTTGGCGAGGGACTGGAAAACATTGCTTCGGTGATGCATCACGGCACGCTGTTGCGCAGCTTGACCAATGAGACCAAGTTCGGCGCCGTGCATCTCAAAGCGCAGTACTACATGCTCACCGGATACCTGTTCCCGGTCGGGCTGAAGGCGCCCAGCATCGGCGCGGCCGTGGCGCGCACGCTGGGCCCGCGCAACGAAAACGTGCCGCCGTATATCTACATCGGACGCGACGTCGACACCAGCGACACCGAAAAGCAATTCATCAGCGAGGCCATCGGCCCGGGCTTCTACGGCGTGAAGTATGCGCCGTTCATGATTCCCGATCCGACTGCGGGGCTGGAAACGCTCAGCACCGTCGCCGGCATGACCACGGCGCGCCTCGACCGGCGACTGGCCTATCTGCGCGACGCCGGCAAGCTGTCCGATCCGGCCCTGCGCCGCTCGGCCAAGGTCGAGGACTATGCGAGCATGATGGACCAGGCCCGTGCGATGATGGACTCGCCGGTCAAGCGCGCCTTCAACTATGCCAGGGAGGAAAAGCCGGCCACGCTGGCCGCGTACGAGCCGCAAATCGCCGAGAGCGAGCTGTTGGACACGAAGTATTTCTTCGGCAAGCGATTTGGCCACGGGCTGTTGTTGGCGCGGCGGCTGGTCGAAAGTGGCGCCCGCTTCGTGCAGGTCGAATATCAGTACGGCCCGTTCAAGGGCTTCGATATGCACGAGGACGGCCAAACGCGCATGGTCGAAATGAAGAAGCAGATCGACGGTCCCATTGCGCAATTGATTCGCGATCTTGCCGATCGCGGCCTGCTCGAGCGCACGCTGGTGGTGGTGGCCACCGAGTTCGGCCGCACGATCGCCAACCAGCCCAAGGCGGGCGTCGAACCGGTGGGCTTTGCCGAAAGCCAGTCGGGCGAGGACCTGACGATCGAAGACCAGGACATGTTTGGCTTTCACGGCCACTTCTCCAGTGGCAACGCCTTGCTGTTCTTTGGCGGCGGCTTCAAGCCCGGCTTCGTTTACGGCCGCACGGCCGATCGCCACCCGATGACGCCCATCGAAAACCCCGTCTGCCTGGAAGACGTCCACGCCACGATCTACCGCGCCCTGGGCATCCCGGCCGACACCAATTACATCACCGAAGGCCGCCCCTTCTACGTGACCAAGGACGGCAAGGGAAAAGCGATCGAGGCGTTGCTGGGGTAGAGCAGGCGGGAGGCGGGAGGCTGGAGTCGGGAGGAAGAAGAGACGCTACTGCACTTTGGTTTTGCCGGCGCTTCAGTTGCCGATTTGTGCCACTGGTGGCGATTAGCCACCAGTGCAATCCAACCAACTCCTTTTCGACCATTGGAAATCGAGTGCCGGCCAGCAGCCAGTACATTCAATCCGCTGATGCGTCGTTCATTCGTGGGCGCAGTTGATTCACGCCGCTTCACTTCACCATCTGCAGCGTGCCCCACAGGCTGGGGTCGCTGGCGAAGGGAAACTCGGGGCCCAGGCTGAAGTGCTGGCTGCCGAGCTCGCGGTCGAGCAGGTAGTAGGTAAACCCTAGCTTGGGATGATCGGCCGGATTGAAGCCGGTCAATGCCGCCGCCGGCAAGAACAGGCTCATCACATAGCCGTCGACGCGCTTCTCGGTTGCTACCTTCAGCAGCCCGGGACGCACCGGGTTGGCGTTCTCGCGGGCCCGGTCGACCAGCAGTTGATCGGCCACCGGTTCGTCGTAGCTGCGCCCGCCGCCGGCCGGCAGGAAGATGAAGCGGTGGCAGAAGCGCGTGGCACGGTGGATGTTGTGCGTGCCGCGCGTGTCGATCCACAGTTGCAGGCCGTCGGAGTCCTCGAGCTTGCTTTCGCGACACCAGCTTGGATGGCGCTTGCCCTCGACGCGGACGCTGAAGGCCAAGCCGACTTCGCTCCAGGCCGCGCGCACGTCGGCAATCATCCGCTCGCCGTCCAATTCCGACAGGTTGGGCAAACGGGACTCCAGCGGCAACTCGCTCGGCGCGGCGCCGCTCAGCTGATCGCGATATGCCACGTCGGACGCGAAGCGAAATAAAAACCGGGTTGGCAGGAGTGGTGGGCCCATCAAAGATTCTCAAGGTAGTCGTTTGACCACGACGCGACACGATGACGACTTTCATCCATTGAGTATCCTCTGCGGCCTTCTGCGATCTCTGTGGTTGGTTCATAACAACGTTCACCGCGGAGATCGCGGAGGAACGCAGAGGAGAAGCAAGGGGATTCCAGCATTCGCGTGGCCTCGCCGTATGGATCTATTTTGTATTGCCCTTCGTGATTGCGTGCCTTCGTACCTCTCCATTTTCGTACGACCAATTCATTCGCTCAAGTCATGGATGCGGCGCGTTTTCCGCTCGCTACGCTGGCGATGTGTTCCGCCAGGAACTCGCGCAGATCGCCGCGATCGAGATCTTCGGGCGACACGAACCGCAGCCGCAGCGTGTCGAGCTGCGCGCCGGCCGTGAACTCGCGATCGACGCCCAAGTCGGCAATGCGCCCCAAGGCGAAGTGCCCTTTCGGACCGGTCAGCGTCAGGTCGAGCCCCGCGATCCGCTTGGTATGGATGGTGGCCCAGGGCTCGCGCTGCTGGGGTACGAACACGTGGACCAGTTGCTGATTGTTCCACAGGAACTGCCCTTGGGGGGCGACGTCGCTCAAGCGCTCGCACAATTCTTCCAGCAGGTCGGCGTCCCAGGCCGGCGTCTTGCCCGGCGGGAATCCCTTGCGCGCGAAGTGCCATTTCTGGCCCAGCACCTTCCAGGGCATGACGTCTTCGGGATTCTGCCGCACCCGTTCGGCGAACTTGTTGAAGCCGGCGATGGCCGCGTCGACGAACTTCCAGAACTCCGGCTTGTCGATTTCCTCCAGCGAGTGGACTTGCAGTTGCACTTCCTGAAACGGGCCGCGCAGGTTCTTGCACTTCACGCGCGGCTCGTTGCCATACACGGGCAAGTCGGGCAAATCGTTGAGCGGCCTGAGCCCCAGTTGTGCCACCAGCGTCTCGCGCTTGAACGAATTCTTGGCCACGCGGAACTTTAATTTCAGCAGCCATTCTTCGCCCGTGATGGCGTGCATGAACCAGCCGTCGCTCTTGGTAGGCGCGGCGATTTCGACGATGGTCCGCGAGTTCCAATTCGTGTCGCCAAACTGGTTGGTGGCTTCGATCCGATCGATCACTTTTTCCAGGATGCGGCCGTCCCAGCGGCACGGCGAACCTTTCCGCCCCACGCGATCGACCGTGTGCCAGCGGCGCCCATTGGCCTCCCAGGGCATGCGCGCGTCCTTGCCCACCTCGGCAATGTCGACGTCGCCCCGGCGCTGCTCGTCCTCGGCGGCAAAGTCGTACAGCTTGCGCTTTTGCTGCGGGCTGGCGGCCAAGGCTTCGACCAGCACCTCGCCCGTGTGCGAACGCAACGCCGCGGCGTCGGCGCGTTTCGAACCATTGGCCGAGGGTTTGGCAGCGAACGTGGCGTGCGCGGCCACGTCTTCCGGCGTGCCATAGGCCACCACGTATCCGCCGCCGTCGCCCGCCTCGGGGCCCATGTCCACGATCCAGTCGGCCGTCTTGATGACGTCGAGATTGTGCTCGATCACCACGACCGTGTTTCCCAGATCGACCAGCCGGTTGAGCACGTCGAGCAGCTTGGCGATGTCGTCGAAGTGCAGCCCGGTGGTCGGTTCGTCGAGCAGGTAGAGCGTTCGCCCGGTGTCGGGCCGCGATAGCTCGGCGGCCAGCTTCACGCGCTGCGCCTCGCCGCCGGACAGCGTGGGCGCGGCCTGGCCGAGCGTGAGATAGTCGAGCCCCACGTCGCACAGCGTCTGCAGGATGCGGCGGATCTTGGGAATGTTCTCGAACAGCTTGACCGCCTTGGCGCACGACATGTCGAGCACGTCGGCGATCGACTGCCCGTGGTAGGTGACCGCCAGGGTCTCGAGATTGTAACGCCGGCCGCGGCACGTGTCGCACTCGACCCACACGTCGGGCAGGAAGTGCATCTCGATGCAAATCTGGCCGTTGCCTTCACACTCCTCGCAGCGTCCGCCCGGCACGTTGAAGCTGAAGCGCCGCGACGTATAACCGCGCAAGCGCGACTCGGGCAGTTGGGCGTACAGCGTGCGGATCAGTTCGAACACGCCGGTATACGTGGCCGGGTTCGAGGTGGGCGTTTGTCCCAGAGGTTGCTGATCGACGCGGATCACCTTGTTGATCAGTTCCACGCCGCGGATCGTTTCGTGCTGGCCCGGCGTCGTGCTGGCGCGGTGCAGCGTTCGCGCCAGCGAATTGTAGAGCACGTCTTCCACCAGCGAGCTTTTGCCGCTGCCACTCACGCCGGTGACCACACTCAGCGTGCCCAGTGGAATCTGCACGCTCACGTTGCGCAAGTTGTTGTGCCGCGCGCCGACGATTTGCAGCCAGCCGGCGGGTGGGTCAGGCTGGAGGCTGAGGGGAACAGGCTGGAGGCTGGAGGCGGGAGGCTGGAGGGAGGACGCGGCGGGTTTGCGCTTGGTTGGCTTCTTGCAAGACTTGCTTTGCGCTGGGTCGGCCTCGCCGTTGGTGTGGGCCTGGCGGCTTGCCATGCGGCGATTGGTCGGCACGGGGATGGCCTTCTTGCCGGACAGGTATGGGCCGGTGACCGAGTCTTTCTGCCTGGCGACTTGTGCCGGAGTGCCGCGCGCGACGATCTGGCCGCCGCCGTCGCCGGCCGCCGGTCCGAAGTCGAGCAACTGGTCGGCCGCGGCCACCACCTCGCGGTCGTGCTCGACGACCAACAGCGTGTTGCCCAGATCGCGCAGCTTGGTAAGCGCGCCCAACAACCGGCGGTTGTCGCGCGGGTGCAGGCCGATCGTCGGCTCGTCCAGCACGTACAGCACGCCGCACAATCCGCTGCCCACCTGGCTGGCCAGGCGAATGCGCTGCGCCTCTCCGCCCGAGAGCGTGGGCGCCGGACGGTGGAGCGAAAGATACTCGAGCCCCACGTCGACCAGAAACTGCAAGCGATTGCGCACTTCGCGCACCAACTCGCCGGCGATCTTGCGCTGGCGCTCGTCGAGCTTCCAGGCCGCGAACCGAGCCAGCAGGTCATTCAGCGGCAGCCGGCACAGCTCATCGATCGATTTTCCGTGCAGGCGCACGGCCGACGCGTCGTCGCGCAGCCGCGTGCCGGCACAGGTGGAGCACTCCACTTCGCCGACCAGGTGTTCCCATTTGGCGCGCAAGGCGGGGGACAGGCGGGCGGCTTCTTCAAGCGCCGGATACAGCCCCTTGAACTGGAAGCGGAACAGCGGCCGCGCGTTCTTCTTTGTTTTTCCATCGGGATAGACCGTGATCCATTCCTCGCCCGTGCCGTGAAACACGGTGCGCCGCTGACGGGCTCCAAGTTGATCGAAGGGCACGTCCAACGGCACTGCGCACTGCGCCGACAGCGCCGAGAGCATCCAGCCGAACACCTTGGAGTCGGCGGTGGGCCACAAGCTGACCGCTCCCTGGGCCAGCGTCAGCTTCGGATCGCGCAACAGCGCCTGCGGATTGGCGCCCGTTTGCGTGCCCAATCCTTCGCAGGCCGGGCACCAGCCCAAGGAACTGTTGAACGAGAAGCTGTGCGGCGTCAGTCGCTCGAAGCTTCTGCCGCAGCGGTCGCAGGCAAAGTGCTGGCTGTGAATCTCGGTGCGCCACTTGGCTTCGGGCACGTCGGCCGCAGGATAGGCCACGTGCATCACGCCCTTGCCCAGCGACAAGGCCGTCTCCACCGTATCGGCAACGCGGCTGCGTCCGTCGGGCCGCACGTTGACGCGGTCGATCACCACTTCGACCAGGTGCTTGCGGCGGCGATCGATGGAGGGCATTTCCTCAATGGCATACGTTTGCCCGTCGACGCGCACGCGGACGTACCCCAGCGAGCGAATCTCGTTCCAGACGTTTTCGTACTTCTCGCCGACCTGCACCTCCAGCGGGGCCATGAGATAGAGCTTGGTGCCCTCGGGTTCGGCCAGGATCTTGTCGACGATTTCGTCGGAAGTTTGCGTGCCGATGGGGATATCGCAATCGGGACAGTACGGCGTGCCCAGCCGGGCCAGCAGGATGCGCAGGTAGTCGTAAATCTCGGTGACCGTGCCGACGGTCGAACGAGGCGTGTGCCCCATGTGCTTCTGCTCGATGGCGATGGCCGGCGACAGCCCTTCGATATGATCCAGCGCGGGCTTTTGCATCTGGCCGACGAACTGCCGCGCATAGGAGCTGAGGCTTTCCACATAGCGCCGCTGACCCTCGGCATACACGGTGTCCATGGCCAGCGAGCTCTTGCCCGATCCGCTCATGCCGCAGCAGACGGTCATCTGGTCGCGCGGAATCTCCAGGTCGATGCTCTTGAGATTGTGCTGGCGGGCGCCGCGGACGGTGATGGCGCGCGCTTCGCGCAGCTCGCTGCGGCGCGCGGGTTTTGCGCGTTTTGCTGTGCCGTTG
>JBGSYQ010000376.1:0-9488 GCA_041750795.1 Pirellulales bacterium
CTGCTGCCCGGCCGCGACGGCACGTTATACGCGATTGAAGTGAACGCCGTGCCGGGGTGGCAGGCGCTGGCGCGCGTCCACCAGGTCGACGTTGCTCGGCACGTGCTCCAGTTCGTGCGCTCTGAAGTTGAAAAGCCCTCCGCCGCCAGCAATCTCTCGACATGACCGACGTTGCCACTCCCAGCGCGATCGCCACCGAGCGGATCAACATTGCACGCCGCTTGACCGAAACCGCCGCGCGCATGCCCGACGCGCTGGCTGTGGTCGTGCCACGCAAGCGGCGCGCCGGCCGCCGGCAGTACGACACGCTGACGTTTCGCCAGCTTGAAGACGAAACCAATCGCCTGGCCAACGGATTGCGCGCCGCCGGCCTGCAACCCGGCATGCGCATCGCGCTCTTGGTGCGGCCGGGCAGCGAGTTCATCGCGCTGGTGTTTGCGCTGTTCAAAGCGGGCGCCGTGATTGTGCTCGTCGATCCCGGCATGGGGCGCCGCAATTTGCTGCGGTGCCTGGCCGACGTCGCGCCGCAAGGCTTCGTGGCGATTCCGCTGGCGCACGTCATTCGCACGCTCTTTCGTCGCCGTTTTCCGCTGGCTCGGCTCAACGTGACCGTCGGGCGGCGCCTCTTCTGGGACGGGCTCACGCTCGACCAGGTACGCCGCCTGGGCACCGGCGAACCAATCTGTCACGACACGCACGCCGACGATCCGGCCGCGATCATCTTCACCTCCGGCGGCACCGGCCCGCCTAAGGGCGTGCTCTATCGTCACCGCAACTTCGATCGACAGGTCACTGAGATTCGCGGTTTCTACGACATCCAGCCGGGCGAGATCGATCTGGCCGCCTTCCCGCTCTTCGGCCTGTTCAATTGCGCCATGGGCGTCACCACGGTGGTGCCCGACATGGATGCCTCGCGGCCGGCACGGGTCGATCCGCGCAACATCGTCGAGGCGGTGCGCGACTGGCAGGTCACTCAGTCGTTCGGCTCGCCGGCCATCTGGAACCGCGTCGGCGAGTATTGCCAGCAGCGGAACATCGCGCTGCCGACGCTGCGCCGCGTGCTGTCGGCCGGAGCGCCCGTGCCGCCGCACGTCTTGGCACGGATGCGCGGATGTATCGCCATCGACGGCGAAGTCCACACGCCCTACGGCGCCACCGAGTCGTTGCCCGTGGCGTCGATTTCGGCCGCCGAGGTGCTTTCCGAAACGAAACAGGCCTGGACCACCGGCGCCGGCACGTGCGTGGGGCGCAAGTTTCCCGGCATCGATTGGAAGGTGATCGAGATCACTGATGGCCCGCTCGCGCGACTCTCCGACGCCATCGAATTGCCCTGCGGTCAAATCGGCGAGTTGATCGTCAGCGGCCCTGTGGTGACGGACCAGTACGTCACCCGCACCGAGTGGAACGCGCTGGCCAAAATTGCCGACGGCACGCGCGTCTGGCATCGCCTGGGCGACGTCGGCTATCTCGATCAACGCGGGCGCTTCTGGTTTTGCGGGCGGATGGCCCACCGACTGCAAACGTCTGCCGGCCCGATGTACACGATTTGCTGCGAAGCGATCTTCAATCAGCATCCGGTCGTGTATCGCTCGGCGCTGGTGGGCATTGGGCCACGTGGTCGACAGCGGCCGGTGATCGTGGTCGAGCCCTGGCCCCGGCAGCGGCCGCGCGGCAAATCGGCCCGCACCAGGCTGCTGGCAGAGTTGGCCGCGTTGGCGGCCGGCAACGAACGGACCGCTGGCATTCGCGATTTCCTGATTCATCCGGCCATGCCGGTCGACGTGCGGCACAATGCCAAGATCGCGCGCGAGAAGCTGGCCGTGTGGGCCGCAGGCAAACTGAGGTAGCCCACGATGCTGGCATTGGTCACCGGCGGCGGCGGATTCCTCGGGAAAGCGATCGTCGCACAACTGCTGGCGCGAGGCGATCGCGTCCGCAGCATTGCACGCGGACGCTATCCGGCCTTGCAGCAACTCGGCGTCGAATGCGTGCGCGCGGATATTCGCGAGGCGGATGCAATGCGGCGCGCCGCGCAAGGCGTCGACGTCGTGTTTCACACGGCGGCCATTGCCGGCATCTGGGGGCCGTGGGACGAGTTCTACGGAATCAACGTCGTCGGCACGCGCAACGTCATTGCCGCTTGCCGCTCAGCCGGCGTGCGGCGGCTGGTGTTCACTTCCAGCCCGAGTGTCACGTTCGACGGCACTGCGCAAAAGGGCGTGGACGAATCGGCGCCGTATCCCCAGCGCTGGCTGTGCTACTATCCGCAAACCAAAGCGCAGGCCGAGCAGGAAGTGCTGGCCGCCAACGACGCGCCATTGGCCACGTGCGCTCTGCGGCCGCATCTCATCTGGGGTCCGGGCGATCACCACTTGATTCCGCGGCTGATCGATCGCGCCAGCGCAGGGCAGCTTCGACGCGTGGGCGACGGCACGAATCTGGTGGACATGATCTACGTCGACAACGCCGCCCAGGCGCACCTGCAAGCGGCCGACACGCTGGAGCCCGGCTCTGACGTTGCTGGCAATGCCTATTTCCTCAGCCAGGGCGAACCGGTGAATTGCTGGCAGTGGATTGACGAGATTCTGGCGTTGGCGGGTTTGCCGCCGGTAGCCAAATCGATCTCGCTCAATGCTGCTTGGCGCATCGGTTGGCTGCTGGAGACATCCTACGCATGCCTGCGAGTTCGCAGCGAACCGCGTATGACCCGCTTTCTGGCGGCGCAACTGGGCACGTCGCACTACTTCGACATCCGCCGCGCCCGTCGCGACTTTGGCTACCAGCCGCGGATATCCACCGCCGAAGGCATGCATCGATTAGGCGCGGCCATCAACAACGCGCCTACGCGCTAACCCATCTCGCCGCGAGCGATCCTTGCCGCTTTGCAAAACAAAGCACTGTTTCTGCCGTGCGCGGCGCTTGCGCCTTGCCAAACTTTTCGCAAACCGGTAACTTCAAAGGTTTTACCGAGAGCCCGATGCTCTCGTCCTGCGATGGGCGAGTGCCTGCCACGAGTGGCCACGGAGCGCGCCCCCGCCGGCTGCTTGGGATCGGAAGCTGGGCATCAACAGACCTTCTTGGAAGGCGGATGATGATTGCTGGACTGCCGAAGCGCGAGCGAGTTGTCATTACCGGCATCGGTTTGGCCTCGCCCAACGGCAACAATCTCGGCGAGTTTCGCGAGAGCCTGTTGGCAGGCCGTAGCGGCGTTACGCCCTACGAGATTCGCTACGTCGGCAAAACCGTAGCCGGCGTGTGTACCTTTGACGAGTTGAAGTATCAAAAGCGCAAGGATCTGCGCCGCGGCACCCGCGCCGGCAGCGTCGGCATCTATTGCGCCAACGAGGCCATCGCCGACGCCGGGCTCGATTGGCCCAACGTCGACCGCTCGATGGTCGGCATCTATATCGGCGTCACCGAGCACGGCAACGTCGAAACCGAAAACGAAATCTTCGAGCTCAAGGGCTACGACTACGACACCAAGTTCTGGTCGCACCATCACAATCCGCGCACCGTGGCCAACAATCCGGCCGGCGAGATTTCTCTGAACCTGGGCATCACCGGCCCGCACTACTCCATCGGCGCCGCTTGTGCCGCGGGCAATGCCGGCATCATCCAGGGAACGCAAATGCTGCGCCTCGGCGAGTGCGACGTGGCGCTGGCCGGCGGAGTTTCAGAGAGCATTCACACGTTCGGCATCTTTGCCAGCTTCAAAAGCCAAGGGGCGCTTGCCGAGCACGACGATCCAACCCGCGCGTCGCGACCCTTCGACACCGCGCGCAATGGCATCGTGGTAGCCGAGGGGGGCTGCATCTACGTGCTGGAGCGCTACGAAGATGCTCGTCGCCGCGGCGCGAAGATCTATGGCGAGATTGCCGGGTATGCCATGAACAGCGACGCCAGCGATTTCGTGCTGCCGAATCCCCAGCGGCAGGCCGAGTGCATGCAATTGGCGCTCCGCCGGGCCGAGCTCAACGCCGACGAGGTCGACGTCGTCAGCACGCATGCCACCGGCACCGCCAGCGGCGACATCCAGGAATGCGACGCTCTGCGGCGCGTTTTCGGCGGGTCGCATCGCGTGCGGTTCAACAATTCCAAGAGCTTCATCGGCCACACCATGGGAGCCGCCGGCGCCCTGGAACTGGCCGGCAATCTGCCCGCCTTCGACGATCGGGCCTGCCACGCCACGATCAACGTCGACTCGCTCGACCCCGAGTGCGCCATGGAAGGGTTAGTCGTCAACGAGGCCCGGCAGCAGCAGGTGGACGTTATCTTGAACAACAGCTTCGGAATGCTGGGCATCAATTCCGTCGTGATCGTCAAACGTGTGTAAGGGAAGCGGAGAAACGTGGGCATGACACCTGAGGAAATCAAAGAAGTCGTGTTGGACATCCTGGAAGGCATCGCGCCGGACGAAGACTTGAGCGGCATCGTGGACGACGTCCCGCTGCGCGAGCAACTGGAGCTCGACAGCATGGACTTTCTCGACATCGTCATGGAGCTGCGCAAGCGCTATCGCGTGCAGATTCCCGAGGACGACTACGTCGAGTTGGCCACCATGCAAAGCACCGTTAATTACCTGACGCCACTGATGAAGGATTTGCAAAAGGCTTAGCAGACTGTTGAAAAATGCCATCGTGGCATTTCTCAACCTCGCCAAGTGCGAAGCAAAGCTTCACACGGAAGCGCAAAATAACGACTTGCGTCGCCATTTTGTCATCGCATCCATGCGATGTTTCAGACTGTCGAAGAACTCAACGGGTTGCGAGCAACCGCCCCAGAGACACGCGGAAACCAATCACACTCATGTACGACACGATCATCATCGGGGCGGGAATGTCGGGACTGGCTGCCGGCATCCGACTGGCGCACTTCGATCGCCGCGTTTGCATTCTGGAACGCCACACGGCCATCGGCGGGCTCAACTCGTATTACCGGCTGGGTGGCCGCAACTACGACGTCGGCCTGCACGCCGTCACCAACTTCACGCCCAAGGGTGCCCGTAAGGGACCGCTGGCACGCCTGCTGCGACAATTGCGTCTGCGGTGGGACGATTTCGGGCTGGTGCCACAGCTCGGCTCGGTGATCTCCTTTCCAGGCGTATCGTTGCGATTCAACAACGACTTTGCACTGTTGGAAAACGAAGTCGGCGAGCGCTTCCCGCACGAGAAGGACAATTTCCGCCGCCTGGCCGCTGCCGTGGTCGACTACGACGATCTGAGCGAGAGCACGGCCAACGTTTCGGCCCGCGCCGTGGTGAGCGAAATCATCAAGGACCGCCAGCTCGTCGAGATGCTGTTCTGCCCGCTGATGTACTACGGAAGCGCGCGCGAGCACGACATGGATTTCGGGCAGTTCTCGGTGATGTTTCGCAGCATCTTCCTGGAGGGCTTCGCTCGGCCCTGGGCCGGCGTCCGCGTGATCCTCAAACACCTGGTGCGGAAGTTCAAGACGCTGGGGGGCGAACTGCGGTTGCGCGCCGGCGTGCAGCGGATCGACGTCGACGGCGAGCGCGCCACGCGCGTCGTGCTCGACGACGGCACCGAACTGGAAGCCCAACGCGTGTTGTCCTCCGCCGGGCTGGTCGAAACCATGCGCATGTGCGGCAACGAACCGGTCCTCACGCCGCAACCCGGGCAGGTTTCCTTTGTCGAGTCGATTTCCGTGCTCGACCGCCAGCCGGCCGAATTGGGCTACGATCGCACGATCGTCTTCTTCAACGACTCCGAGCGGTTCGACTATCGCAAGCCGCACGATCTGGTCGATCTGCGCAGCGGCGTGATCTGCTCGCCGAACAACTTCGCCTATGACGAGCCACTGGCCGAGGGCGTGCTGCGCACCACGGCGCTGGCGAATTTCGACCGCTGGCGAGCGCTCTCGGCCGAAGCCTACCAGGCCGCCAAGGACGCCTGGTTTGCCCGCATCGTCGAAAGTGCCGCCCGGCACGTGGGCGACTTTCGCGCGCGGATCGTGGCCACGGACATGTTCACCCCGCTGACGATCAAGCGATTTACCGGCCACGAGAACGGCGCCGTTTACGGGGTGCCGCGCAAGGTGTTCGACGGAACCACGCACTTGAAAAACCTGTTCCTGTGCGGCACAGACCAGGGATTCGTCGGCATCATCGGCGCCATGTTCAGCGGCATCGCCATGGCCAATCGCCACTTGCTGAACGTGGCCACCGGCGAGCCCGAAACCGCCGCGGCCGCCGAGCTGGCCGTGCAAGACGTCCTCTAACACCCCCCAACGCGGCCTTGGCGCCAACGCGGCCGCGCGCCACCTCGACCATGCCCAAAGACTTTCTCAAAGGCGCCCGCGACGACTACGACGTGATCGTCGTCGGCAGCGGATTGGCTGGCTTGACCGCGGCCAACACGCTGTCCCGTGCGGGGCGCTCGGTGCTGTTGCTGGAGCAACACTACAAGATCGGCGGCATGGCCACCTGGTTTCGCCGCCCCGGCGGACACATCTTCGACATTTCGCTGCACGGCTTTCCGGTGGGCATGGTCAAGAGCTGCCGCCGCTATTGGACCGACCAGATCGCCGACTCGATCGTGCAATTGAAGAACATCCGCTTCGACAACCCGATGTTCTCGCTCACCACGACCTTCAACCGAGACGATTTCACGCGCCTGTTGGTCGAGCAATTCGAAGTACCGGCCGAAAGCGTCCAGGCATTCTTCGACACCGCGCGTGGCATGAACTTCTACGACGACCAGCAGATGACCACCCGCGAGCTGTTCGAGAAGTTCTTTCCTGGGCGCGAGGACGTCATCCGGCTGCTGATGGAGCCGATCACCTACGCCAACGGCTCGACGCTCGAAGACCCCGCCATCAGCTACGGCATCGTGTTCTCGAACTTCATGTCCAAGGGCGTGTTCACCTTCTCCGGCGGCACCGACCGGCTGATCAAGCTGATGCACGACGACCTGCTGCACAGCGGCGTCGACGTGCGGATTCGTTGCGACGTGGAGAAGATTCTCACCCACCGCGGCCGCGTCTGCGGCGTGCGCGTCAACGGGCGCGATATCGCCACGCGGGCCGTCATGTCCAACGCCAATCTCAAGTCGACCATCTTTCGCCTGGTGGGCGAGGAACAGTTCGATCGCGGCTTCGTCGACGAGGCACGGGCCGTGCGGCTGAACAATTCGAGCTGCCAGGTCTACATGGCATTGAAGCCCGGCGACGAGCTGGACGAAAGCCTGGGCGATTTGCTGTTCAGCTCGACGGCGCCGCTGTTTCGCACCGAGGCCCTGCTGAGCCGCGACGTGACCAGCCGCACGTATTCCTTCTATTACCCGCGTACGCGGCCCGGTGGCAATCGCTCGCTGATCGTTTCGAGCACCAACGCGCGCTACGAGGACTGGGCTCAACTGGATCGCGAGGCGTACGAAGCCAGCAAGCGCGACCTGGTCGAAACGACTCTGGACGCCATTGCCAGCTATATACCGGACATTCGACAGCGGATCGACCACGCCGAGGCCTCCACGCCGCTGACGTTCCGCCACTACACCAGGCACCTCGACGGCGCCAGCTTCGGCACCAAGTTCGAGGGCCTGGCCGTCAGCCGCGCGCTGCCTCAGCAGGTGGGCGGGCTGTTCCATGCCGGCAGCGTGGGCATTATCATGTCGGGCTGGCTGGGCGCGATGAACTATGGCGTCATCGTGGCCAATGATGTGGACAATTGGCTTTTGAGCAGTGGCACGGCGCCCGCGCGCCCGTGCGCAACGGCGTCATGAGTTTGGACGAAATCTACGCGGCGATCCCCCATCGCCCGCCGTTTTTGCTGGTCGACGAGATCGTGGTGCGCGAGGAGCAGCGGATCGTGTGCCGCAGGACCTTTCGCCCCGACGAGTGGTATTTTGCCGGGCACTATCCGGGCCATCCGATCGTGCCGGGGGTGATCCTGTGCGAGGCGGCCATGCAGGCCGGCGCCATCCTGCTGGCGCGTTTCACGCCGTCGCTCGACCGTGGATTGCCCGTGGCGGCGCGCATGAACGACGTGCGCTTCAAACGCGTGGTGCGGCCGGGCGAGACCATCGAACTGGAAGTGGACTTGACCCACAGCACGCGCAAAGCGTGGTTCCTCAAGGCCAAGGTAACCTGCGAGGGTCAGGTGGCCGCACGGCTGGAGTTTGCTTGCGCCATTGCGCCGTCGAACCTCGGCGAACAGGCCGCCGGCTGAACAGTAATGTCGATGCACCCTCAGCCGGTTGATCAGGGCGACGCGCCGATGGATTTTCTGCAGTTGGCCGGCAAGTCGATCCTGGTGTTTGGCGTGGCCAATCGCAAGAGCGTCGCGTTTCACATCGCCCAGATGCTCGAGTCGGCCGGCGCCGAGGTGATGTACGTCGTGCGCACGCCCGAGCGCAAGCAGTCGGTCGCCAGGCTGGTCAAGCCGGGCGCCGCGGTCTACGTCTGCGACGTCCAGCACGAGCAGGAAATCGCGCGGCTGCGCGAAGAAGTGGCCGCCCGCCACCAGGTGCTGCACGGGCTGGTGCACTCCATCGCGTTCGCCGACTACTCCGGCGGGATGAAGCCCTTTCACGAGACGCCCAAGGACGCGTTCCTGCGCGCCGTGGATATCTCGTGCTTCTCGCTGGTTGCGCTGGCCAACGCGCTGGCCGACCGGCTCGACGCGGATGCCTCGGTGGTGGCGATTTCCATTTCCACCACGCGCATGGCCAGCGAAAACTACGGCTTCATGGCGCCGGTCAAGGCCGCGCTCGAGTCGTCGCTGGTGTTCCTGGCCAAGTCGTTTTCGCGCACGTCGCGCGTGCGATTCAACGCCGTCGCGCCGGGATTGCTGAAGACGTCGGCCTCGGCCGGCATCCCGGGCTACGTCGACTCCTATCTCTATGCCGAGCAAGTCACGCTGCGGAAAAAAGCCCTGCAAACCGACGAAGCGGCCGCTGTGGCCGCGTTTCTGCTAAGCCCGCGATCCAGCGGCATCAACGCCCAAACGATCGTGGTGGACGCCGGCATGTCCGTCAACTACTTCGACGCCGACATCGTCCGCAAAGTCATGCGCGGGGAGTAATCCGCTGCGCCATCGCCGCGCGCAAGTCACGCCTCTATCTCGCGGGCAGCGTCTTTTGCCACTCGATGGCCAGCATCAGCACGTTGATGCCCGAGCCAATGCCCAGCAGCGCGGCGCGGTTGCCGGGCTGGAGATGCCCGGCCTCGATACCCATGGCCATGGTAATGGGCAGCGCCACGGCGCCCGTGTTGCCCAGCGTGGGGAAGGTGGCGAAGTCGTTTTGTGCTTCGAGCCCGAGCGATTCGAGCATCAGCTTGCGATGCGCCGCGCCGACCTGGTGGCAAAAGGTCCGGTCGACGTCGGCTCGCCGCCAGCCGGCCTCCTGCAAAAACGGGCCGAACGTGGCGGCGCCGGCGGCGATGCCCTCGCGCATCAGACGCTCGGAATCGGTCTGCATCAGCGGTTGCATGCGGCCGCCGGCCTGGTCCTGATCGCTCTGGCACAGTTC
>JBGSYQ010000377.1:0-3681 GCA_041750795.1 Pirellulales bacterium
CGCGGCGGCGCGCGACACACCGGAGGCCGCCAGGAACTCGGCCTGCACGCCGCGGGCGTCGGCGCGAACGTGCTGTCGTTCCAGGCCGATGGTCCGCAACCAGGCCGTTGCCAGCACCAGCACGATCGAAAGACAGACGAGCACCGCCATGAGCACGTAGGCTGGCTGGTGTCGGCGTACGCAAGGAGCCCGCTGAAGATTTCGACGGGCTGCAAATTCGCCGGGATGCGCTGACCAAAGGCGACATAAGCCGCTGTTTTGCGCTTCCGTCCGAAGCTTTGCTTGGCACCTGGCGAGGTTGAAAAATGCCGCGACGGCATTCTTCAACAAGGTGCTAATCCTGCAGGTACCTGTCATGGCGCTTCCTCCGCAGGCTGACGCGGCGCCACGGCCGTGACGGCAAACTCGCCGGTGATGATCTCGTCGTCCGGACGGCGAGCGACACGACCCAACAGAATCTGAACCACTCGTGCGTCGGTCGTCGCGGTTTGAAATCCGCGCAGCTTGAATCCGCTCAGCGCAAACAGATCGCGGCGCGCCGGGCCGTCGCCGGTCGATTGCACGCGCGCGATGCCGTTGGACGCGCCTTCGTAGCGGACCTGGCTGCCGTCGTCGAGTGTGAGCGCCAGCCGCGCCGGCTCGGCGGGGTCGATCGCAATGGTGGTGGCGGCGTGGACGTCGAAGCGAAACTGTCGACCGAGGTCGCCAAGCGCCTGCACGGTGTGCAGGTGATCGGTCGCAAGCGAGTTGGCTGTGCTGATCCGGGCCATCAGCGTGACTGTCGTGGCCAGGATCGCGCCGCCGACGGCGATCGCCACGAGTAACTCGATAAGCGTCGTGCCCCTTCGGCGGCACGCGCGGAACCGGCAATCGGTGTTGTGCCACACACGCGTGCTCATGGCGCCTCCTGGGCCGAGTTGCCGGCCGGTGGATAGGCCCAATAGTTCAGTCGCACCGAAGCCGGTTGCTGGCCACGAAGATCCTGCCAAGACAGGTCGACGCGAATCCGCTTTGCGCCCGGGGGAGATTCATCCGGCGTGACCGTCCAGGTGAGGGTCGGCTGCGACAGCAGATTGTCGACCGTCGGTGTAAGCTTGATCTGCGCGAGACGATCTGGATGGAGGTCGTCCCAGCGAAGCGCGGCGGCCCGTTCCAAGGCGCCGGCGGCCTCCTGCAGGGCGATGGCCCGTTGCTCCACGCGGCGGCGTTCGATGGCCGAGACGCCTAGCGCGCGCAGCACGATGCCCAGCATCACGGCCAGCAGCAGACCGGCCACGATGGTTTCGAGCAGCATGACTCCGCGACGCGAGTCTTTCATTTCGTATTGTGATCGGTTGTGGAAAACTATCCGCGATGACGAACGCACGGGCTTCAACTCAAGTAAATCACCAAGTCGACCAGGGGCACGAAGTAGGCAGCCGCAATCAGCGCCGTGAGCAGACCCACGGGCAGGACCAACAGCGGCAGGAACGTTTGCGCGATGGCCTGAAGTCGATAGGTCGCGCGACGTTCGAAGCCGGCGGCCGTTTCCGTCAATGCCCAGGCCAGGTTTCCGCTCGCGCCGGCCGCGGCCAGCAAGGCCGCGTCGTTGCGGTCGATCAGTCGCTGCCGTCGCAATCCATCATACCAGGGAATTCCGTTGTCGAGATCCCTGACCACGCGGCGCAACCGGCGGCGGACCGTGCGCTTGGGATGCAGCCGCGCCATGGCCACCAGAACGCCCACCAGCGGCCGGTTGTCACGCGCCGCCAGCGCCACACCGCGCAAAACCGGCCCCATGTCCATCCAGTTGATGACCTTTCGCAAGCCGGGCAGCCGCGGCATCAATGTGCCGCGCCATTGCAGCCAGACGCAAAGCATCAGTGCCAACGTCAACAGCATCGAGAGAACCGTCAGCACGCTCAGCCAGCCAAAGGAGATCAAGGCCATCAGCAGCGGCGCGGGACAATTGAACGTCAGCCAATCCAGGACAGATTCCGGCAGGGCCAGCAAAGGATTCGAAACCTGCCATTGCCCACTCGGCGTGGGAACATGTGAGATCATCGCAATCGTGGAGTCCGGCAAACGGTGGTCATAGTCGTCGAAAATTTTGATGTAGGCGGGCAGCACGCTGACCCGCAAGTACGTCACCACGGCGTTAAAGGCCATCAGTACGGCCAGCATGTAACACAGCCGAGAGATGGCCGGTTGCAGCCAGCTTCGATCGAACCGGCTGGCATAGGTCGTAGCTTCGAGCGCTGCCGCCAGATCGCCCGTCTCCTGGCCGAGCGCCGCGGCCATGGCACTCTCGGGCGGCAGGGCCTGGCGCGATTGACGCACGGCTTGTTCCAGCGGCACGCCGCGCTCCAGCCTGTCGGCCAATGCACGGGCACGTCCTGCAAAGCTGCCATCCTGTTCGTCGGCAAAGGCCAACGCCACCGGCGCCAGCGGCATGTGCTTTTGGATGGCGAAAGCCAGCGCGCCCAGCAGATTGCGCTTCTGCACAGCGCGAATGTTGATGGCCGCCCGCGCCCACAACGTCATCGCGATCGGCCAGGCGACAAACCCCCACGGACCGGCTACGAAAAAACACGCGCCCATGGCGCCGACCGCCAGCAGGATATAGGCGGTTTGGCGGAGCACGTCTTCGGCGGCCGTGCGCTCCCCCGACAACGCCAGCACGCGCACCGCAAGCAACAACGACACGCCCATCACGAGCACGCTGGCAACGCCGGAAAGTTGGATCGTGTCCATAGAATTCACCAGGAAGTCAGCATGAGAATCGAGTGGGTCATCGCAGCGAGCCAACCGTAGGCCACGAACAGCGCGCTGCCGGTCGCCAGCAGAAACACAAGGGGCGGCACGACCAGGCGGATCAGTCGTACTTGCAACTCGAATCGTTCGGCCATCATGCGGCCGGCGCTGTCAAAAGCCTCGGGCAACGCCGTGTGTTGCTCGCCCCAGGCCACCAGATTGATGACGGTTTGGGGAAATCCGGACCGCCGCGTCAGGCACTGCGCAAGGGACTCTCCGGCGGCCGTCTGTTCGGCCGCGCGCGATACAACGCCGCGCTGCGCGCCGTCGCGCGAGGCCAAGGCGGTCATGCGGAGCGATTCAGCCAGCGGCAGTTGTTGCTTGAGGAACAGCGACAGCAGACCGCAAAACTCGGCCAGCGAGCGATAGCGCCAGGCCGGACCCACCAATGGCACCAGCGCGAATGTGCGGCTGACGAGGGCACGGTCGGCAAAGAATCGCGCCGCGGCCAGCATGATCAACAGACTGCCGCCAGCGACGAACAGCAGCGGCGGTGCAATCCGCGCAAACTCTCGCAGTCGCGACGAGTACGGCGACGGCGGTTGATCGCTGGTGGAGTTCCAGAAACGCGTCGTTCTGGAAAGCTCATCCACGTCGGCCAGCATCAGGGACGTGTCCATTTGCGGAACCAGCCACAGCGAGATGAAAAGCAGCCAGACGATGACAAGGCCCAGCAGCATGCAGGGATAGGAAATCGCATGCCACAGTTGCTGTCCCAGGTCGTTCATAGCGCGCTCGTGGACCAGCAGCGCGTCGAGCGAGTCGGCCAGGCGACCGGAGCGGGCACCGGCGATCATCAACTCGCGCACGTGGGCCGGAAGTCCGCGTCCCAGCGCGTTGAGGGCGTCGTCCAGTGACTCGCCCGACTCCAGCGCGTCGGCCAGCGAA
>JBGSYQ010000378.1:0-2874 GCA_041750795.1 Pirellulales bacterium
GGCGCTGCTGGAGAGCGCGGCGCTGGACCACGCGGGCACGGTTCACCCTTCGCCCACGAATCAAAAGCCGCTGCCGGCTCAGCCGGGCGCGGACTACGTGCCGCGCGATCCGTTCGATCCGGAAATCTTCAACCGCCGCTACTTCGGCCGTTAGCGGTTGTCGAACGTCAGTTCGATCGCGCCGGACGCCAGCGCGGCCAGGAACTGGCGATTGCTCTCGAGCAACTGCGCGTGCGCCAGCATCTCGTCGGGGGTGAGCCAGTGGAAGGACTCGACTTCCGCCGGATTGGGAGTCAGCTCACCAGCCACTTCGAGGCGGCCCAGCCACCAGGCCAAGTCGACGCGCCACGGAGTCGTGCTCTGCCACACGCGGCGCACCGGCACGATCGCTGCGCCCAACTCCTCGCGAAACTCGCGCACCAGGGCTTGCGCCTCGGTTTCGCCCGCTTCGATGACGCCGCCGGGAAAGCACAGGGCTCCCGGCGCCACGACGTGCGCCGAGCGTCGAATGACGAGCAAGCGTTGCTCGCGGACCACCACGGCCACGGCGCCGCGCCGGTCGGTTGCTCGATTCGGCGCCTCGTGAGTCATGCGGGGAGTGGTGAGTTGGGATGATGCGACAACGGTCCAGCCCGGTTGCTGACGGCAGGTTGTTCGCGGCTGTGTGACTTCTATAATGCGGCAACCCCGGCACTGCACGATATCGGGTGACGCGCGACGGCGTCGCCCCCAGCATTCTAAGCGCACGCGATGGCGACCGCAGCCCACGATGAATTGACCGCCTGTTTGGCGCGCTTTGGGCTATCGAGCTTTCGCCCCGGCCAGCGCGAGGTGATCGAAACGGCCGTCGCAGGGCAAGACTGCCTGTGCGTGATGCCCACGGGCGGCGGCAAGAGCCTGTGCTATCAATTGCCGGCAATCGCCGGGCCCGGCATGACGCTGGTCGTGTCGCCGCTGATCGCGCTGATGAAGGACCAGGTGGATAGCCTGCTGTCGCGCGGGCTGCCGGCCACGTTGATCAACAGCACGATCGCGCCGGAGGAGCAGACGGAGCGGCTGGCGCGGATGGCGGCCGGCGGCTACAAGCTGGTGTACGTGGTGCCCGAACGTTTCCGCAGCGTGCGATTCGTCGAGGCGGCACGGGCGGCCGATGTGCGGTTGCTGGCGATCGACGAAGCGCATTGCGTGAGCGAATGGGGGCACGACTTTCGCCCCGACTATGCGCGGCTGGGGCATTTTCGGGCGGCGCTGGGCAACCCGCCCACGATCGCTCTGACAGCCACGGCCACCGATGCCGTGCGGCGCGATATTGTCGAGCTGTTGCGGTTGCGCGATCCGAAGGTGTTCATCACAGGGTTCGCCCGCCCGAACTTGTTTTACAGCGTGCAAAGCTGCGCCACTGATCGCGACAAGGACGAGGCCTTGTTTCGTTTCCTCGAACAGAACCCCGGCTCGGGCATCGTTTACGCGTCGACACGCAAGCGGTGCGCCGCCTTGGGCGAGAAGATCGCCGAGACCACCGGCCGCCCGACCAGCGTCTATCACGCCGGCATGCCTCCGCAGGAGCGCCGCGCCGCGCAAGAAAACTTCATGCAGGGCCGCACGCAAATCGCCGTGGCGACCTTGGCCTTCGGCATGGGCATCGACAAGGCCGACGTGCGGTTCGTGGTCCACTACAACTTGCCCGGCAGCCTGGAAGCCTATTATCAGGAAGCCGGGCGTGCGGGGCGCGACGGATTGCCGGCGCAGTGCTTGTTGTTGTGGGGTGTGAGCGACCGGCGAATCCACGAGTTTTTCATCGAAAGCTCGTATCCGGCGCGCAACGTGGTCGAGCAAGTCTACGACTATTTGCGCGGCCGAGAGGAGACGCCCATCGAAGTGACGCAGCAGGAAGTGAAAGAGGCGCTGGCGTTGCAAATCGGCGGCGAGGGTGTGGGGGCCTGCGAGAAGTTGCTGGAAAGCGCCGGCGTGCTCGAACGCCTGGAGACCAGCGAGAACGCCGCCGCCGTGCGGCTCAACAGCGACGTGCCTACGCTGGTCGACTTGCTGCCCAAAACGGCCAAGGTCAAGCGGCGCATCGTGCAGGCCGTCGAGCGGATTGTCGGCGGGCGCCGTTATGAGTGGTGCTACCTGCAGCCGAGATTGCTGTTGCGCGAGCTGACCGACTTGGACAGCACGTCGCTCAACCGGCACCTGCGCGAACTGAGCGAATTGGATTCGCTGGACTATATTCCGGCGTTTCGCGGCCGGGCCATCCACATGCTGCGCCGCGACCAGCCGTTTGCCGAACTGGACGTCGATTTCGAAAAGCTCGAATCGCAGAAGGCGGCCGAGTACCAGCGCATCGAACAAGTGCTGCGCTTCGCGCGCGACCAGCACTGCCGGCAGCAACAGATCCTGCACTACTTTGGCGAGCTCGACGCGGCCGCCTGCGGCCATTGCGACAATTGCCAGTCCGCCGTCGACGGCGGGCGCCACGGTCCGGCACAGCCGGCCAGCGACGCGCTGCGCGAGGCCGTACGGATGGTGCTCAGCGGCGTGGCGCGCGTGGCGCGATCGCGCCCCTACGGTTGCGGCAAGCAACTCATCGCGCAAATGTTGTGCGGCTCGAACTCCAAGAGCGTAACGCGCAACCGGCTCGACAAGCTCAGCACGTTCGGACTGCTGGCGCATCTGAAACAGCAGCAGGTTGTGCAGTTGATCGACGCCTTGCTGGCCGCCGGGCTGTTGGCGCAGACCGAGATCGAGCCCTATCGCCCCATCGTGCAAGTTACCCCGCGAGGCGAAGCGGTGATGAAAGGCACCGACGCGACGGAGTTGCGGCTGTCGCTGGCGAGCGAGATCGTCGCACTGCTCTCGCAAGAGGGCGCGATC
>JBGSYQ010000379.1:0-8429 GCA_041750795.1 Pirellulales bacterium
CTGTTTGGCCGGTGCCTCGGGCGGCGCCGCCGCGCTGGCTCCGCCGCCACCTTGCATCTCGTTCCACTGGTCGATCGTGATCAACACTTCGCGCGCCTGCGAGCCGTTGTACTCGCCGACAATGCCGTCTTCGGCCATATAATCAATCAGCCGCGCGGCGCGGCCATAGCCGATGCCCAAGGCGCGCTGCAACAGCGACACGCTGCCGCGCCCTTCGCGCACCACCACGTCCACCGCGCCGTCGTACAGTTCGTCGCGGTTCGAGGACTTGGCCGCACCACTCGCGGCGCCTTCCTCGCGGTCGGCCGCTTTGAGCTGTACCAGTTCCTTGACGAACTGCTGCTCGGTTTCGCCGCAAATGTCGACCACGGCGTTGATCTCGTCGTCGGTCACATAGGTGCCCTGGCCGCGCAGCAGCGTGCTGGTGCCGGGCCACAGGAACAGCATGTCGCCGTTGCCCAGCAGCTTGTCGGCGCCCATTTCGTCGAGCACCACGCGGCTGTCCGTACGGCTGGCCACCTGAAACGCGATGCGCGCCGGCAAGTTCGACTTGATGAGCCCGGTGATGACGTCCACCGTCGGCTTCTGCGTGGCCAGCACCAGGTGGATGCCGACCGCGCGACTTTTCTGCGCCAGGCGGATAATATGCTGCTCGACTTCCTTGGCCGAGGTCATCATCAAGTCGGCCATTTCGTCCGCCACAATCACGATGTACGGCAGGCTGGTGGGAATCGCACGGCGCTGCTCGTCGTCTTCCGGCTGCAGCCGGTCCATCAACTCCTCATCGCCCAACTGGTTGTACGAGCTGATGTGCCGCACGCCGGCCCGAGCCAACAGCGACTAGCGCTCCTCCATCTTTTCCACGGCCCAGGCCAGGATCGCCTCGGCCTTGCGCATGTCGGTCACTACCGGGTGCATCAAATGGGGCAGCTTCTTGTACGGACTGAGCTCGACCATCTTGGGGTCGATCATCAGCATTCGCACTTCGTCGGGCCGTCGCGTCATCAGCATCGACACGATGATCGAATTGAGACACACGCTCTTGCCCGTGCCGGTGCGGCCGGCGATGAGCAAGTGTGGCAGCGTGGCCAGGTCGGCGACCATCGGCTTGCCCGAGACGTCCTTGCCCAGGTACAGCGGAATTTTCATCTTCTGGGCGCGGCCGTTGGCTTCCTCGATCACCTCGCGGATGCGCACCAGGTGGCGCTCGGAGTTGGGCACTTCGATGCCCACGGTGTTCTTGCCCGGGATGGGCGCCACGATGCGCACGCTGGGCACGCGCAGCGCGATGGCCAGGTCGTCGGCCAGGCTGGTGATCTTCGACAGCCGCAGTCCGGCTTCCAGCTCGACTTCGAATTGGGCGATCACGGGGCCGGTTTCGATTTCGACCACCTTCACGCGGAAGCCGAAATCCAAAAACGTCTTTTCCAGGATCTTGGCCTGGCGGCGGACTTCCTTCTCGTGCTCTTCGTACGAAATCTCCTCGCCTTCGAGCAGCAGGTCGAGCGACGGCAATACGTAGTCGTGCGTGTCGTCGGTGCGGCTGGCCGCGTCGAGTTGGATCATCACCTCTTCGCGCTCGCTCTTCTTCGGCCGCTTGAGACGCGGGCCGGCGGGGACCGTCGCAGCGGGCTTCTGCTTGCCCGGCGATTCGACAGCCTCGTCCTGCTCGTCGTCCTGCTCGTCGACGTCGACTTCCTCGTCGGCCTCGTCCTCGATTTCCTCGTCGGCGACGCGCGACGGCCTGGTCGATTTGCCGCTGATCTTGATCGTGGGCGCGTACTCGTCGTCCTCGTCTTCAAACTCGTCATCCAAGTCGGTGCGCTTGGCGGGCTTTTTGCCGGCATCGGCACGCGAGACCTGCAGCCGAATCAAGCGCCAGGTGCGCAGTGGCGCCGTCAGCAGCAGGCCCAGCAGCCGTGGCACGGTGTATTCGGTACACAACAGCAATCCGCCGACCAGCACGCTGACGGTGAGCAGATAGGCGCCGGCGCTGGCGAAGTGCATTTCCAGGAAAGCGCGGCCGGCGGCCCCCAGGTATCCACCCGGTCCGATGACCGGTCCCGGCGACCAGGAAAGCGAAAGCGACGCCAGCGTGCTCAAGCCGACCAGCGACATCAGCCAGCCGAAGCCGCGCAGGAAGCGGTCGGAGACGGGTCGCCGCGCCAGCAGCCAGGCGTCCAACACGCTGATCGACACCAGCAAGTAAAACGCGCCGACGCCAAAGCCCTGAAGCATCAGGTCCGCCGCCAAGGCGCCCGATCGGCCGCAAGCATTCTGCGTCTTGACCGGCGCTGGGTATTCGAGTACGTCGAGCGAATCGGCCGGGCTGTAGGTGAACAACGCCAGGCCGAGAAAGATCGACAGCGCAAACAGGGCCAGCGCGGCCAGGTCGAGTTTGAGACTCCGTGATTCGAGCATACGCGCGCTACTGCGTGGTTCCAACAGTTCTGTCGAACGCCGGCGCGCCGTCGTGGCTCGCCCGGCACTAGCGGTCGGGGGCGTGTCCTCGCCCTGGTGTGTCCGGTGTGTCGATTTTCCTCAGACGCGTGTTCGGGGTTGGCTGCCGCGGAGTGCAGGATCGTCCTGCACCGCCGCGGCTCGAACTCGGTGGGTTGCATGCGCCTGGTGGTTCGTCCACTGGGAAGTTTAGCACGCGGGGCGCTGGCGAGACGGGCGGAGAGGCACGACGTGGGTGGATGTTGTCCACGACCAGACCGGCGGTGACGACTGGGCGAAGGGCGCGGTCCGCAGCGCTTGCCCAGGCCGTCAGGTCTGACACTTCAACGCGGCGCGAAGTGCGCGCGCCTCGAGTGCTTCCGCCACAGGACAGTTGGCAAGCTGGATCGCTAAGTTGGCACGCCGTCGTCGCTGAATTCGCAAGAATCCAGCGGGGGTACGCTGGCTTGGCGGAACTCTGGCGAATTCAGCTACTGTCCCGCGCCGGTCGGAAAATACTTCGTCGGAGTGAACCGGCCGTCGGGGCGGCGACCGAGAATGGCGATGAGCTTGCCGGAGTTGTCGACGGCGGCACAAACGTCGCTCGTCATGCCGTCCAGTTCGATCGGCAATCCGTTGGCCAGGCAGACGACGTCCGACGGCGTGACTTCTGCCGAGGGCATCAAGTCGGCGACGGCCCACGAAGCCGGCAGCAAATGCTCGGCCACGTTGTCGCGCGTCAGTTGCTCGGCAACGATGGACTCGGCAACGTGAAAACGGCCAATCGCCGTGCGTTCCAGCGCCGACATCACGGCGCCATTGCCAACGCGCTCGGCCAGATCGCGGCCCAGCGAACGGACGTACGTACCCGACCCGCAATCGATCTCCAATTGCAACTCGGGATAGGCGTAGCCCACGATCTCGATGCGATGGACTTGCACGAGCCGCGCCGCCAACTCGACGGTTTCGCCGGCGCGCGCCCGGCTGTAAGCGCGGCGGCCGTCGACCTTCAGGGCCGAATAGGCCGGCGGTCGCTGCTGGATTTCGCCGGTCAAGTCGACCGCGGCGCGGGCAAGGTCCTCGCGCGTCGGCACCGGCGGATGTTCCAGCAACGTCACTTCGCCTTCGACGTCCTCGGTGGTGCTGGTGCGGCCCAGCAAGAACGTGGCGCGATAGCTCTTGGGCAACTGCTGGACATACTCCACCAGGCGCGTTGCCTGGCCGATGCCGATCACCAGCACGCCGCTAGCCAGCGGATCGAGCGTGCCGGCATGGCCTACCTTCGTCGGCCTGACCAGCCGCTTGACCTGATCGACCACGCGCCGCGACGTAACGCCCGAAGGCTTGTTGACGTTGAGTAGGCCGAAAAGGGACATGGCCGCGTTACAAGCCGCTGATCTCAAAATCGTACAACTCGGCGATCTCTTGGGCTGATTTGCCGGCCATGCCGGTAAAGCGGCGGTACAGTGCGTCGGGGTCTTTGACGCCCAGGCCGGCCAGCGTGCGAAACTTGTGTTCCAGCAGCCTTGTCAGGTTGCCGCTGGTGTTGCGGGCGTGGCCTTCGGGATACATCACCAGCCCGTTGGAAAGGCTGCCCAAGTCGGCGTGGTCGATTTCCAGCGTGGTGGGAATGCCGTCAGGATACTTGTCGTCGTACTCCTGACCGCCGTGGCGAAACTCGATCCGCTCGATCAGTTGCCGCGTCAGGGGATGCAACAGCGCCGCCTCGTCGTAGTCGGCCGGCACCAGCATCAGCTCCGGCCAACCGGCCTGCTGTTGCTCGAGCGCCTTGCGCAACAGCGTGGCGACGATATAGACCATCGAGTGATCGGCGCTTTGTCGCGTGCGCGGATCGCGCTTGGCCGGATCGCCAATGATGCTGAAGGCCGGCTCGTAGATCGTGATTCGCAGCGATTTGATCTTTTCGGCGTCCTGAAGCAGCGCCGGGTGCTCGACCAGCAGATCGATCAGCCCTTGAATCGCGCCGGCCGACTGGTGCTCGTACAGTCCCAGCTTGAAGTGCATTCCCATGATGGCGAAGTCTTCGCCCGAGCAAGCCAGCGCCAGATCGAAGGGGCTGCTGCCTTTGGCCTGCGGCGGCTCGAACAGGCAGAAGATGGCCTCCGGATTGCGGAAGATATCGGCCGGACCGACGAATCCACGCATCGCACGCCGCATGCTGATCACGGCCACTTCCGAGCTGATGGCGGCCGAAGCGCCCTTGGAATCGGAAAGCTGCTTGCCGGCACGTATCGCGCGGAAAGGTATATAGTGCGCCACGACCAGCCCGATGGCCGATTCGATCTGCTCCGGCGTGGCTCCCAGCACCGCGCCGTACGTGGCGGCCGAGCCGATCGCGCCATGGACCACGTGATCGATCTTGTAGTTCTTCAGCGCGAACACCTCGGCCAGCCGGCCGCGGATTTCGTCCAACAGGATCATGGCGCGCAAGGTTCCGCGGCCGTCCAGCCCGCGTAGCTGCGCGGCGGCGACGGCCACGGGATAGAAATCGTTGTGCCCGAACTCGCCCTTGGTGGCGTTGCGCGCCGGGTTGTAGCCGAAGTTCGTGCCGTTGGCGTCCCACTCGCGCACCGCCGAGCTGTTGGCAACCACGGCCTTCTCGGGCATCACTTTCGCGCGCGAACCAAACAGCGGCACGCCCTGTTCCGTGGCGTACTCCAGCGCTTCGCGCCGCAGCACGGTCGGAGCATTGGCTCCGAAAGCCAACGCCGAGACGCCACAGGCGATGCTATCGAGGTGAAACTGCTCTACCTTTTGCAGCACGCTGTCGGCCGGTTGGCCCCACGTGCCCGACATAAAATCGACCGCGTAACGGCCGATACCGAGCGCCTGGTTTTCGGTACGGGATAGCTCGACGAACGAGTTCGGCACGCGTGGTCTCCTTGATGCGCTAGTTGCGGTTGCACGAATATCCCCCGGGCCGGGCCAGGGGCTGACGCAATGCGAGCAATCTCGGCAATCTACTTCTCCCGGCCGTGCGTTGTAAACCCACGGTGCAAAGCGTGCTGCTGGCCGCCTTGTGCGGGTGATGCTAGGATGAAACAGAGCACGTCGGCCGATTGTGCCTCGCCGGCTGACGCTCGCATTCACTTCTTTCCGAACCGCCTCCGACGCCATGCAACTCGAGCAACTGGGTCCCTATCGGCTGGGAAAGCTGCTCGGCAAAGGCGGCATGGGCACCGTCTACCAGGGCGTGGACACGGATACCGGCGAGGCCGCGGCCATCAAGATCCTCTCGCCCAGCCTGGCCGCCGAAGAAGGCTTCCGCGTGCGCTTCGAGGCGGAAATCGAATCGCTCAAGAAGCTCCGCCATCCGAACATTGTCCGGCTGCACGGCTATGGCGAGCAAGCCGGCACGCTGTTCTACGCGATGGAACTGGTGTCCGGCACCAGCCTCGAGGACGAGCTGCGCAGCGGACGCCGCTTCGAATGGCGCGAGGTGACCCAGATCGGCATCAAGCTCTGCCGCGCGCTCAAGCACGCCCACGACCACGGCGTGATTCATCGCGACTTGAAGCCGGCCAACGTGATGCTCACGGCCGACGGTGAGGTGAAGCTCTCGGACTTCGGCATTGCGCGGATGTTTGGCAACACGCGGCTGACCAGCGACGGCGGAGTGCTGGGCACGGCCGAGTACATGGCGCCCGAGCAAGCCAGCGGCGGTTCGGTCACCGAGCGCGCCGATCAGTACAGCCTGGGCGGCTTGATGTACTCGCTGCTGGCCGGTCGAGCGCCGTTTCGAGCCAAATCGCTGGTCGAGATGCTGCAGCTGCAGCGTTATGCCGAGCCCGATCCGGTGACCCGCTACGCCCCGCAGACGCCTGCCGAGTTGGCTCGCATCATCCATCAACTACTGGAAAAGGATCCGCAACGGCGATTCTCCAACACCATGATCCTGGGCCGCAGTCTCGAAGCGATGGAGCGAGGACTTTCGATCTCGTTGAGCCGTGGAGAGGACTTCGTGTTGTCCACGTCCGACGATCCGCCGGTCGCGCCATCCGGCTACAATCCGCAAACGCCGACGATGTCGCCCACCGAGTTGGAATCGATGCTCGCCGGCCAAGAGCACGAGCGTGTCGCGCCCGACATACAGGCCACCGAAGCCACCATGGCCTACGACGTCGAGGCGCCGCGTCCGGCGGATCCGCCGCCGAAAGAACCACCTTCACAGAGCGATACTGGCGGCGGGCGGTTTATCAAGGTCGACGAGCAAGCGGCACTCCCATCGCACGACGAGCACGCCGGATTGTTCTCGCCCCAAACGTGGTTACTGGTGACGGCGCTCGTCTTGCTGATTGCCGCGGGCTGGTACCTGATGCAGCCACCCAGCGCCGATCGATTGTACCAGCGGATCGAAGCCGCCACCGCCGATGGCGATCTGGAGCAAATGAAAGCCGCGCTGCCCGACGTCGAGCGGTTTTTGCAACACTATTCGAACGATCCGCGCGCCGAGCAGGTGCTGGCGATGCAGGAAGAGACGCAGCAAAACCACCCCGTGCAAACCGCCTATACGCAAGCCAAGCGACTGGCCGTGCTCAACTCCGAGCTGGCTGCCGAAAAGTTCCAGGCCATTGTCGACGTCTACGACGACGGCGAGCAAAGCCCCGAGACGGTCCGCCACTTCGTGCGCCTGTCGCGGATCAAGCTCAAAGAGCTGCACAAGCAGATCGAGCGGCGCTCGGCCGAGGATCGCGTGGTGGTCGAATCGCGGCTGGAAAAGGCCCAAGTGCTGGCCGCGTCCAATCCGCCCGCGGCGCGAAAAATCTACGAAGGCGTCGTGACCCTGTACGCCGACAAGCCCTGGGCCGCGCCGCTGGTGCAGCAGGCCCGCACGGCCATGGCCGAGATCGACTCAGCCGAGATCGACTCGGCGCAGGCGGCCACCAAGGATTAAGCTTACGAAGGGCTCGACCACGAAATCCGTAAAACCCGGAGTACGGCGTGTCACTGGCGCGACCCATCGGGCACTCGACGTCGTCCGTTTCGAGCGGTCAAACGCTGATATTGAACCATTGCGAGCCGCTGGCACTATAAGGAATCGTATGGCATCGTCGCCCAATCCATCGACCGGCAGCTTTCCCACCACGCGGCTGAGGCGCTTGCGCTATCATCCGGCCATGCGGCGGCTGGTGCAGGAGACGACGCTTGTGCCGGCGAATTTCGTGCTGCCGCTGTTCGTGCGGCCCGGCAAGAACGTGCGTTTGCCCATCAGCTCGATGCCGGGGCACTTCCAGCTCTCGGTCGATCAATTGGCCGGAGAAATGCATGAAGCGGCCGAATTGGGTTTGGGGGGCGTGATCCTGTTTGGAATACCCGACGCCAAGGACTCCCAGGGCAGCGATTCGACCAGCGACGACGGCATCGTGCAGAAGGCGATTCGTGCCGCCAAGCAGGCCGCGCCGGACGTGCTACTAATGACCGACGTCTGTTTTTGCGAGTACACGGATCATGGCCATTGCGGCGCGATCAACGACCGCACCGGCCGCACCGACGTCGACAACGACGCCACGCTCGAGCTGATCGCCACCCAGGCCCTCAGCCACGCCCGGGCCGGAGCCGACATGGTCGCGCCCAGCGGCATGATGGACGGCATGGTAGGCGCCATTCGCCAGCGATTGGACGGCGCGGGCTTGACCCACGTGCCGATCATGAGCTACGCGGCCAAGTATGCCAGCGCCTACTACGGTCCGTTTCGCGAGGCCGCCGAAAGCGCGCCGCAATTCGGAGATCGCCGCGGCTATCAGATGGATCCCGCCGCCCCGGCCGAGCAGGCGCTGCGCGAAGTGGAGCTCGACCTGGCCGAGGGCGCCGACATCGTGATGGTCAAGCCGGCGCTGGCCTATCTCGACGTCGTGCGCGCAGTGCGCGAGCGGTTTCCCGGCGTGCCGCTGGCAGCGTATAACGTCTCGGGCGAGTTCAGCATGGTAAAGGCCGCGGCCGAGCGCGGCTGGATCGACGAGCGGGCCGTC
>JBGSYQ010000380.1:0-7143 GCA_041750795.1 Pirellulales bacterium
GCCAGCCGCGCCGACACCCCAGCCGCCGCCTCCCAACTCGCCGCCGCCGCCATCGACACCGGCGCCGCCCGCCAACTGCTCGAGCAACTCGTCGAGCTGAGCAATCGCCAGGCACGCCCCTAGCTGCACAATCGTGGCGCCAAACAGGGCTGTTGCCGCTGGCTGGTTTGCCTATAATTACTTGATTACGCTGCCCACGGAGAACCTACGCATGGCCAAGCCACATCGCAAGCTCAAGAAAGCCAATCACGGCAAACGCCCCGCCAACAGCAAGGCGCGACGCCTGAAGCGCAAGGACATTCGCACCTGAGCCGTCCCGCGCGCCGCACAACCTGGTGCCCCTGGCCGCGCGCGCCGCGCCCTCTTCGGTCCATTGCATCGCACCGAGGTTCTGCCGCGCAACGCGTTTCAGCGTTCGCACTTCGAGCCATCCGTCGTGGCGACCCCTTGCAGACCGCTCGGTTATTGCCCGGCCTTGGCGGCCCGGCTAGAATGCGCCGTCTGAGCAGTTCGGAACATTCACGCCGTGGAGCGGCCTCGTCTTGAGCGTCAAAGACCTGATTCTCGACCCCTCGCAGATCGATTTTGGGCACGTCGTGGCCGACATCGACGAGGTCCGCCGCTATAACCCGCAACGCTTCGAAATGGAGCAGTTGACGGCCATCGTCTACGACGATCACAAGCGGATGATCTGCGCCGGCTATAAGGACGTCACCGAAGCGGAGTTCTGGGTTCGCGGGCATATGCCCGGCATGCCGCTGATGCCCGGCGTGCTGATGTGCGAGGCCGCCGCCCAACTCTGCAGCTACTACGCCCACAAGCATAAGCTGCTGGGCGAGTGCAAGGTCGTCGGCTTCGGTGGCATGGAAGACGTGCGCTTCCGCGATCCCGTGCGCCCCGGAGACCGGCTGGTCGTGATCTGCAAGATGCTCAAGGTGCGCCCCGGAGCGATCATCATCTGCCGCTTCGAGGAATTCGTCGGCCAGACGATGGTGGCCGACGGCCAGATCAAGGGAATCCCGTTGCCCGTCGATGCCCTCACCGCCATGCACAAGGTGACGACCTAGCAGCACGCCCCGTTAACCGCCAAACGTGCAACCGGGCGGCGAAGTCCACCCGTGCTGGTTCACCAGTGACACCTGCCGAATGTGCCACGGGTGGCGAAGTCCACCCGTGCTTCGCAGCAACAGTGACGTATCGGCCGGCGCAGTTCCCCGCCTTCCACACCACACCGGTGGCTTGTCGCCACCAGCGGCACAACATAACTTGACTGTCGGCGTTTACGACTCGATTGCCAGCCGGCGCGTGCCATGATTCCGCTTCACGATCACAACCCCACCGAGCGGACGCCGTTTGTCACCTGGCTGTTGATCGCGATCAACACGCTGGTGATGGCCTGGCTGGCGACGCTCTCGCCGCTGGAATATCAAAAAGTCGTGCTGGAGCATGGCTTCGTTCCCATCCGCGTCGCTCAATTAACTGATCCACAGGTGCTCGAAGTGCCGCTGCGCGAGGTGGTGCTCGTGCAGGATCGCTTCGGACGTCCGGCCCAGGCCCTGCAGGTCGTGGGCCAGGTGACGCTCGAGCCCTCGAAGTCCGCCATTTTCGGATCGCTGTTGACCACCATGTTCATGCACGGCGGCTGGATGCACCTGGTGGGCAACATGTGGTTTCTGTGGATCTTCGGCAACAACGTGGAAGACCGCCTGGGCCACTTCCTCTACCTGGGCTTCTATCTGGTCGGCGGCCTGCTGGCCACGGCCTGCCACTGGGCCTACGACCCGCAAAGCACCATGCCCGTGGTCGGCGCGTCCGGCGCGGTGTCCACCATTCTCGGCGCCTACGCCGTCACCTGGCCCAAGGCGCGCGTCACCACGCTGGTGTTCCTGGTCGTCATCTTCACCACGGTCGAGATTCCCGCGCTGCTGTGGCTGGGCATCTGGCTGGGCGGGCAGTTGATCGACGCCGGCTTCAATCGCGATCTGGGCGTGGCCGTCTGGGCCCACATCGGCGGCTTCGCGGCCGGAGCACTGCTGATGCCCATCCTGTCTTTCGCAGTCCCGCCCCCCGGCAGCACCTGGAACAAGGAACTCAAAAAACACTTCCTGCCGGACGACGAGCAAGTTTAGCCCCCGGCTGTGCCCTCGTTGTTACACACAACTCATTTCATTGACGTGGCCAATCAGCCGCGCAAGCGGCGACAGCATTTAGCCGCGGGCGCGAGCCCGTGGATTTGATAGGCGATGAATGGATTTCGAAGCCGCGAAGCGGCGACACTCTTCCGCCGCTACGCGGCTCGATTGTCCGAAGCCTTCGCGCATTCCGTGGCCTGACGGCCACGGCTACACTATACCGCCGCTTGCGCGGCTGACTCGGTAAATCGACTTGTGTGTAACAACGAGGGCTGTGCCGGGGGATGCAACTGACCGCTCCGCCACGACATCGCAACGTCGCAGCCAGTGTCAACAAGGAACCACTGCATGGGCCGACGCGCCTTACGCCCGATCGATCCGCAGCTTGACCTGTCGCGGCACTTCGCCGTGCTGGAGAGCATTGCGCAGCCGTTCGATCCGGTTGCGATGTTCGGCAGGCGGGCGCCGCTGGAGATCGAAGTCGGCAGCGGCAAGGGATTGTTCCTTAGCGCAGCGGCCGCGGGCGATCCGGCCGGCGACTTCCTGGGCGTCGAGATCGTCGGCCGTTACGCGCGCTTCACCGCCGCGCGGCTGGCCCAGCGCCAGTTATCCAATGCCCGCGTCATCCACGGCGACGCGCAGCACTTTTTTCGCACCTGGCTGACCGGCAACTCCGCCGATTGTGCCACGGGTGGCGAAGTTCACCCGTGCGTGCGTGCCGTCCACGTTTACTTTCCCGATCCGTGGTGGAAGGCCCGCCACCGCAAGCGCCGCGTGCTGAACGCCGAATTCCTGCGCGACGTCCAGCGCGTGCTCGCGCCCGGCGGCACGCTGCACTTCTGGACCGACGTCGAGGAATACTTCGAAACCTCGCTGGCGCTGATCGCCGCGGAAACCACGCTCACGGGCCCGCACCCGGTTCACGAAAAGCCCGCCGACCACGACCTCGACTACCGCACCCACTTCGAACGCCGCATGCGCCTGCACAGCGAGCCCGTACACCGCGCGGAGTTTCACAAGTACGGGTAGTGGGATGTCAAATGGACCAGCACCCCGAGTGAAGGCCAGCAGCGAGCAATTGTACGGTCTATGTGATAGAATGTGACCTGGGATTTCAATGGAGAGGGTTGCAATGTCTGCCCTGCCCCCGGACCTGGAAGCGTACGTCGAACAACAGCTCGCCAGCGGCCAGTTTGGTTCGCGCGAGGAATTGACCATTGAGGCCGTCCGGCTTCTGCGCGACGTGCAGGAAAAACGGCGTCAGCTAAAGTCCGACGTCCAAGCCGCGCTCGATGAGGCTGATCGCGGGCTGAGTGGACCGTTTGATCTCGACGCAATCAAAGCAGAGTTGAACGCCGAATTCGATGCCAAGGGGATTCCGCAGTAACGCCCCCTACCCCTTACGGCTCCAGCACCACCGGCACCGGCTGCGCTTCGTACGTGCGCTCGGCGCTGGCTGTGTCGGCGTTCGTTAGCGCGATCTGGTACAGATCCTGACCGGCCTTCGAGGGATACTCGCCCGTGATGCACGCCTGGCAAAGCTGATCGGCGTCGAAGCCGATCGCCCGGGCGATCGATTCCACCGGCAGATAGCGGAGCGACTCGGCCCCCAGTTGCGCAGCCATGCGGGCTTGAATCTCTTCGGTCAGCGGGCCGCCATGCAAAAAATGCGGCGCAAACAGCTCGCTGATCGTCGACATGTCGATGCCATAAAAACACGGCGCGATGATCGGCGGGCAGGCCACGCGCACGTGGATCTCCTTCGCGCCGCCCAACTCGCGAATCCGCTTCAACAGAACCTTCATCGTGGTCGAACGCACGATCGAATCTTCGACCAGGATCACCCGCTTCCCCTCCAGCACTTCGCGCAGCGGCGTGTACTTCGTCTGCGCCTTGCGCTTGCGGCTGCCCGAGCCCTCGATGAACGTGCGGCCCGTATAGCGATTGCGGATCAGCCCTTCGACGCTGGGCACTTTCAGCCGATAGGCCATCGAGTCGGCCGCCGCCTTGCTCGTGTCGGGCACCGGCACCACCACCGTGTCCTCGTCGATGGTCACCGTCTCCAGCCGCGCCAACTCCTCGCCCAGTGCCTTGCGCGACAGATACACGCTCCGCCCGTCCATCGTGCTGGCCACGTTGGCGAAGTAAATCCACTCGAAGAAGCAATGCGCCCGACGCGGGCTGGGCGCGAACCGCTGGATCTCCAACTCGCCGTCGGTGATCGTGATCGCCTGGCCCGGCAGCAGCGTCTTGATGTTCTCGGCCGCAATGCCCAGGTTCAATAGCGCCACGCTCTCGCTAGCCGCCACGAACAGCGGCCCTTCCACGGCATAGCACATCGGCCGCAGTCCCAGCGGATCGCGCGCCACCAGCATGTCGCCCACGGCGTTCAGCAGCACCAGACAGTACGCCCCGTCGAACTGCCGGCTGATCGAGCGCATGATCTCGATCAGCGACGGCCGGTGATTCTCCGACAGCTCGCGACCGATCGCGTGCATGATGATTTCGGTGTCGGTATCGCGCGACAGGTGGTTGTCGCTGTCGGCCAGCAACTGCTGGCGCAGCTCCTGATAGTTGGCCAACTGGCCGTTGAAGGCAAAGCTGAACCACTTGTGCTTTTGCACGTGGTGCCGCTCGAACGGCTGGGCATAAGCCCGATCCTCCGCGCCGCAGGTGGCGTAGCGCACCTGGCCAATGGCCGCCCGGCCGGCGTATCTCCGCATCAGGCTTTCGAACTTACCCCGATGGTTGAGCCGAAACACCTCGCTGACGCCGCCCAAGTCTTTATAGGTGTCGATCAGTTGGTTGCGCTTCGGATTGTAGGACGTCATCCCAGCAGACAGTTGCCCGCGGTTCTGAATGTCCAACAACAAGCGCGGGATCAGCCGCGAGGCTTCTTCGGGGTTGTGGTCCGGACAGAGCGGACTTTTCCCCCGGCCGCTCAAGTGATAGACGGCGGCCACGCCACATTCGTGGAACAGTTCACTCATGGAAATGAGAGTCAGGCGGTTTTGTGTCGCAACTTCCTGCCGCGCCACACACTCGGGTCCGGCAACCCCATTGTAGGACCGCACCGCCGTTTACTCAACTGACGCGTTTTTCCACGCCAATTCCCGCATAACCAGCCAACGCCCGCGCAACCGCCGCCCCCATCACAAGCGCCCCCCGCGCGCAGCAACCGCTCTTCCTCCTCCCTCCTCCTTCTTCCTTTCTCCCGCCTCCCGCCTCCCGCCTCCAGCCTCCAGCCTCCAGCCTCCAGCCTGTTCCTCACTCCACCGCAATCTTATAACTCACCGCCCCCAGCACGCCGCCCACCTTGTTCCCCGGGTGACACAGCACGCACTTGTCGTTGACCACCGGCACCAGCGTGGCGGCCCGCAGATAGTTGCCGTCGTTTTCGCTTACCACCTGATCGACGTAGGTTTCGCCCGCCAGAATCTTCTGGATGGCCCCTTTCTCAAAGGCGTCGGCCGGAGCATTCTCGTCGTTCAACGGCTCGCCAGTCGCGTCGACCAGCCGCGCCTCGTGCCAGCCCTTGGCTTTCATGGCCGCAAACAGGTCGCGCGCCGTCTGGCCGGCGGCCACGCTGTTGGCGTCCTCGACGTACACGTCGTTCATGTACACAATGGCCGTCTTGTACAAGTCGTCGAGCATCCGCACCTCGCGCCGCGCCTGCTGCACGGTCAGCCGCGGCTCGGCCTGGCTCGCATCGTTCGGCCCGCCGGCCTGCGACATCACGGCCACGCCCGTCAAACCCAGCACCAGCGCCGCCCCGAATGCCAACTTGCCGCTGGAAATCGCATCATTCCGCCTCATGGTTTCAACCTCCCAGAACGTCAGGAACTAAGATTGCTTGCAGGTGTACCAACACTTCCAACTTGCGGACGATTGTCGTCCTCAGTAAACTGGATGTCAAGGTCCAGATATCCATTTTTTGGAGGCCAGGCCCCGTGATCTCGCAAACCGCCGAATACGCACTCCGCGCCATCGTCTATCTGGCCGACCGCGGTGTCCCGCAAACCACCCAGCAAATCGCCGAGGTCACACGCGTCCCGGCCGGATATCTCTCCAAGGTGCTGCAAAGCCTGGCCCGTGCCGAGTTGGTCCGTTCGCAACGCGGCCTGCACGGCGGCTTCACTCTGGCCCGGCCGCCCAAGAAAGTCACCGTCTGGGAAGTGATCGACGCGGTCGATCCCATCCAGCGCATCCGAAGCTGCCCGCTGGGGCTGAAAGCCCACGGCATCAACCTCTGCCCCATGCACCGCCGCCTGGACGACGCCATGGCCAGCGTCGAAAAAGCCTTCCGCAGTTCCACCGTCGCCGAACTGCTGGCCGACCCCAACCCCAGCAAACCGCTCTGCGATTTCCCCCAACGTGCGAAGAAACGCTAGAGAGGCGGGAGGACGAAGACGTTGGGTGGCCCATCAGACGACTTGTCGTCTGGGTGCCGCGGGCACAAGAGGCGTCGAAGTGCCATGCACGCGCGCTTGCGCTGCGGGTACGGGTCAGCACCTTGCATACCTCCAGCCTCCAGCCTCCGCGAATGGTGTCCGAGCGGAGTTGAACCGCCACCTTCTCACTTCACAGCCAGACGTGCAGAAACCGCTACACTACGGAGGCCGCAAATAGGCCACAGGCTTGAGACCCGAGGCTTGAGGTACGTGAGTGGAGCAACGTCAATCGTTCAACTGCGCCATCGTCCTGTTCGTCCTCAGGTCTGTAGCCTCAAGTCTCAAGCCTATTCGCCAATGGACCTGCCGGGAATCGAACCGGGCACCGACGCGAAGCGTTGGTCTTCCTGGTTGCAAGCCAAGGGTCTTCCCGTTGGACGAGCAGCCCATGCGATCTATGATTTACTTGTATGATTCAAATCGAGCCACATTTGCTTTGGTTGGGCCACGCCGGCGATTGCCGCGACGTAGCCAAGGTTCTTGACGCAGGCATTCAAGCCGTGGTTCAGCTTGCAGTCGAAGAATCGCCTGCACAGTTCCCGCGCGAAATCATCGTCGTT
>JBGSYQ010000381.1:0-13492 GCA_041750795.1 Pirellulales bacterium
GCGGGCCTCGCCTTCGGAGCCGCCTTCCGCTGTTGCCCATCCGCGCCCTTCTTGGCGGGCTTTTTGGCTTCTGCTTGGGCGGCTTCTTTCTCGGCCGGCGCTTCCTCGGCGGCATCGTCCTCGGCGGCATCGTCCTCGGCCTCGGCTTTGGGCGATGCGCTCTCTTTCTTGGCCTTGGGCTCCGACTTCTTGACGTCGTCTTTGGCTTCGGCCGCCTGTTTCTTGCCGTCGGCTTTGCCGCCGGTGTCTTCGACCGTCAACAGCGGATCGCCAACTTTGACCTTGGAGCCCTTCTGGACGTGGACCTTGGTGATGCGCCCGGCGATCGGGCAAGGCAACTCCACGACGGCCTTGCCCGTCTCGATCTCCATCACGTTCTGTTCGGCCTCGATCTCATCGCCTTCCTTGACCATCACGCTGACAATGTCGCCTTCGTCAACGTTTTCGCCCAGATCGGGAACTTTGAACTCTGTGGCCATGAATCACCGGTTGAATAGCTATCGGCCTGTGGGCCGTGGTTGATCGTTCGGGTAAGGGACTTAGTCCGTCGCGGGCTTTATCAGGCGGACGCCGGGTCGATCTTGTCCGGATCGATGCCCAGCTTTTTGATCGCGGCGGCCACCGTCTTGGGCTCGACCTCGCCTTGCTTGGAAAGCTGATACAAAGCGCCCACGACGATCGACTCGGCGTCGACTTCGAAATGGCGCCGCAGGTCGGTGCGGTCTTCGCTGCGACCGAAGCCATCGGTCCCCAGCGCGAAGAACCCCTGGTCGGGCACGTAGCGAACGATTTGCTCGGCCAACGCACGCACGTAGTCGCTGGCGGAAATGATCGGCCCGGGTTCGTTCGCCAAAACCTTCTCCAAGTACGACTGGCGCCGCGGCTCGGTGGGGTGCAGCATGTTGTAGCGTTCGGCAGCCTGCGCCTCGCGCGCCAACTCCGTATAACTGGTCACGCTCCACACGCTGCTGGAAACGCCGAACTGCTCGGCCAGGATGGTTTGTGCCCGCAGCGCTTCGCGCAGGATGGCGCCGGATCCGAACAGCTTGACGACCGGTTTGCCTTCGCCGGCAATCCGGCTGGCCACCTTGTAGATGCCGCGGATGATGCCTTCCTCGACGCCCTCGGGCATGGGCGGATGGGTGTAGTTTTCGTTTTCGACGGTGATGTAGTAGATCGCCTCTTCGCCTTCTTCGTACATGCGTCGCATGCCGTCGAGAATGATGATCGTGGTTTCGTAGGCAAACGCCGGATCGAATGCGCGCACGGTGGGAAAAGCCACGGCATTGAGCAGGCTTTGGCCGTCCTGATGTTGCAGCCCCTCGCCGGCCAGCGTGGTACGTCCGGCGGTGCCGCCGATCAGAAAGCCCTTGGTCCGCATGTCGCAGGCGGCCCAGATCAAATCGCCGATGCGCTGGAAGCCGAACATCGAGTAATAGATGAAGAACGGGATCATGTTGATGCCGTGCGTCGAGTAGGCGGTGCCCGCGGCGATGAACGACGACATGGAACCGGCTTCCGTGATGCCTTCCTCGAGCAGTTGGCCGTCCTTGGCTTCGCGATAGTAGGTCAACATGCCGGCATCAACCGGCTCGTAGTTCTGGCCCGCGTGCGAATAGATGCCGCACTGGCGAAACAAACCTTCCATGCCAAACGTGCGCGACTCATCCGGCACGATGGGCACGATGACCTTGCCGATCTTCTTGTCCTTGAGCAGTTTCGAAAGAAAGCCGACGAAGGCCATTGTGGTCGAGGCCTCGCGCTCGCCGCTCCCTTGGACAAATTCCTTGTAGTCGTCGATGCGCGGCACTTCGGTGCGCACCGGCCTGGTCGAACGCTGGGGCACGAATCCGCCGAGTGCCTTGCGGCGCTCCAACAAGTATTGGATTTCCTCGCTGTCCTCGGCCGGTCGATAGAAGGGCGCCTGAGACACTTCTTCGTCCGAAATGGGAATGCCGAAGCGGCTGCGGAACTCGCGCAGCTCCTTTTCGCCCAGCTTTTTCTGCTGATGCGTGACGTTGCGTCCTTCGCCGGCCTCGCCCAGGCCATAGCCCTTGATGGTCTTGGCCAGAATGACCGTGGGCCTGCCCTGACATTCGGCGGCTGCCTTATATGCCGCATAGACCTTGTCCGGATCGTGGCCGCCGCGCCGCAGCTTCTTGAGGTCTTCATCCGACAGCGGACGCACCATCTGCGACAGCTCGGGATACTTGCCGAAGAAGTGCTCGCGAATGTAGTCGCCGGGCATAACCGTGTATTTCTGGTACTCGCCGTCGACGACCTCGCCCATGCGTTTGACCAGCAGACCGTGCTTGTCCTTGGCCAGCAACGGATCCCAGTTGTCGCCCCAGACGACCTTGATGACGTTCCAGCCGGCGCCGCGAAAAATTCCTTCCAGCTCTTGAATGATCTTGCCGTTGCCGCGCACCGGACCGTCGAGACGCTGCAGGTTGCAGTTGATGACGAAGATCAGGTTGTCCAGGTTTTCGCGGCCGGCCAACGTGATCGCGCCCAACGACTCGGGCTCGTCGGTTTCACCGTCGCCCAAAAAGGCCCACACGTGCTGGCCGCAGGTGTCTCGAATGCCGCGATCGTGCAGATACTTGTTGAAGCGCGCCTGATAGATGGCCATGATCGGACCCAGCCCCATCGAGACGGTGGGAAACTCCCAGAAGCCGGGCATCAGCCAGGGGTGCGGATAACTCGACAAGCCGCCTTCGGCCGCCATCTCCTGGCGAAAATTGACCAGGTTCTCCTCGGAGATGCGGCCCTCTAAAAAGGCCCGTGCATACATGCCGGGCGAAGCATGGCCCTGGAAGTAAACCTGGTCGCCGGAATAGTCGTCTCCCTTGCCCTTGAAAAAGTGGTTGAAGGCGACTTCGTAGAGCGTGGCCGCCGATGCAAACGTGGAAATATGTCCGCCAATGCCGTCGTTCGCCCGGTTGGCACGCGTGACCATGGCCATCGCATTCCAGCGGATGATGCTCTTGATGCGCCGTTCGAGCTCGCGATTGCCCGGATAGGGGGGCTGCTTGTCTTCCGGGATCGAGTTGATGTACGGGGTCGTGGCCGTGAAAGGGATTTCAACGCCGTCGCGATGGGCCGCGGCACTCAGCTCGCCGAGCAGGAAGCTGACGCGCTCGGGCCCCTGGTTCTCCAGCACACTGCGGAGCGATTCCACCCATTCGGCGGTTTCCAACGGATCGGAGTCATCGGCTCGAGAGGGAATCGTATCGGCTTGCGCCATAGCTTGGCTCCCAGGCGGAGGGCAATTGGTCGTTCGCGCACGGTGCGGCGGCAGGCGGCGATCCGGCCGGAGCCGGGCAAGCTCCGATCGGCATCGCTTGATTATCGTTTAGTTCGCAATTTTGGTAAAGGGCTGTAAGTCCATACCACATAGCCCGTTCCGCCGTTTTTCGCAGTTTAAACTGCGGTCGGCCCCGTTGGGCGGCGCCGTCGTCTCACTATCGGCATGTTAAGTGCGCTGCGCCGGCCGCGGGCGATAGATCTCAGTCGCGGTGCCGAGATACGCTTCGGCCGCAAACGCCAATGTCTCGCTGAGCGTGGGGTGGGGATGGATGGACTCGGCCAGATCGCGGGCGGTAGCGCCCATTTCGATGGCCACGACCGCCTCGGTCAAGATGTCCCCCGCGTTGATGCCCGTAATGCCCACGCCCAGGATTCGGTCGGTCTGCGGATCGATGAGCAGCTTGGTAAAACCCTCGGTGCGTCCCAGTGCCATGGCGCGGCCGCTGGCGGCCCAAGGATACTTGGCGACTTCGACGGAAATGCCCTCGGCCTTGGCCTGTTCTTCGGTGAGCCCCGCCCAGGCGATTTCCGGATCGGTGAACACCACGGCGGGAATGGCCAATGGCTGGAAGGCAGCCGGCTCACCGAGCAAGGCTTCGACGGCGACCTTGCCCTGGTGTGAGGCTTTGTGGGCGAGCATCGGCTCGCCGGCCACGTCGCCGATGGCCAGGATGTGCGGATCGGCCGTGCGTTGCAGCTCGTCGGCAACGACGAAGCCCTTTTCGTCGATCTCCACTGCGGTGTTTTCCAGCCCGATGCCGGCGCTGTTCGGCCTGCGACCGACGGACACCAGCACGCGGCTGAACGACTCGCTGCGCTTGCCGTCGGCGTCCTCGAGGCCGACTTCGATCGAGTCTCCCTTGTCGGCCAGCGACGTCACCTTGGTCTCCAGGTAAATGGCGGCGAACAGTTTCTTCAAACGGTCTTGCAACGGCTTGACCAGATCGCGATCGCACAGCGGCAGCAACGTGGGCGTCAGCTCGACGACGGTCACCTTCGAGCCGAGCCCGGCATAGACCGTGCCCATCTCAAGGCCGATATAACCGCCGCCGACGACCAACAAACTCTCCGGCACGTCGGCCAGTTCCAGCGCGTCGGTGGAGTCCATCACGCGGTCGGTGCCGAGTTGAAAGGCCTTGGGCATGGCGGGAACGGAGCCCGTGGCCAGGATGCAATGCTCGAACGTGAGCGTGGCGTCGCTGTAGGTGGCCGGATCGCCCCCTTCGAGCTTGAGCGTGGTGGAGTTCTCGAACGTGGCTCGGGCGTTGATCACGGTCACCTTCCGCTTCTTCGCCAATTGCTTCAGCCCGCCGGAGAGCGTGCTGAGGATCTTTTCTTTGCGCGCGCGGACGCCGTCGACGTCGATCGCCGGGGGCTCGAATTTGATACCCCATTCGGCCATCTCGCGGCTCTCGCTGATGACGCGAGCGACGTGCAGCAGAGCTTTGGAGGGAATGCAACCTCGCAGCAGGCACGTGCCGCCCAGTCGCGAATCCGCCTCGACGATGGTGACTTCCAGGCCCATGTCGGCCGCCAGAAACGCGGCGGCGTAACCCCCCGGGCCGCCGCCGATGACTACCAGTTGAGTCTCCATGCCACGAACTTTCTGCAAGAGCGAGGTCGCGCGTCCAATGGCTCAATTATACGCGCGCGAATCCCAGCGGCGCATTGGCTGCGCTGACGAATGGCCCATCATACCCCGCTGCAAGACTCGCTCAAGGCACGATTTGCAGTCCACACAGGGCACAGCATGCGGCAAACGGCCGTTCAGGATGAGTGCTGCTTATGGAAGTCGAGCATGAATTCGCGCAAAGCTTCGACGCCGGCGGCCGGCATGGCGTTGTAGATGCTGGCGCGAACGCCGCCGACCGAGCGATGCCCCTTGAGCTCCACGAGCCCGCGCTCCTTGGCCTGCTTGAGAAAACTGGCTTCCAGATCTTCGCTCGGCAGCCGCCACGTGACGTTCATTTGCGAGCGGCTGTCGGGCCGGGCGTGCCCGCGATAGAAATCCGCCTGGGCGTCGAGCACGTCGTAGAGCAACCTGGCCTTGGCGCGGTTGAGCTCGGCCATCCGGGCCAGCCCGCCAACGTCGTTCTTCAGCCAGCGCAACACCAACAGCAACACGTACAAGGCGAACACCGGCGGCGTATTGTAGCGTGAATCGTTTTCGATCTGCAGCTTGAAGTCGAGCATCGGCGGCAGATCCTTGGGCACGCGCTCCAGCAGGTCGTCGCGGAGGATCACGGCGGTGATGCCTGCGATGCCCGCGTTCTTTTGTGCGCAGGCATAGATCAGCCCGTACTGCGCCACGTCGATCGGGCGCGAGAGAAAATTGCTCGAAGCGTCGACCACCAGCGGCACGTCGCCCACCGCGGGCTGGCCGGTGAACTCGATGCCTTGGATGGTTTCGTTGGCCGTCATGTGAACGTAAGCGGCGCCCGACGTAAGCTGCAGCTCGGCGGAGCCGGGCATGCAAGTGAAGTTGGTGGGCTTACCGTCCCAGGCGACGTGCGTGGGGCCTTCGAGCTTGGCACTCTGCAGGGCCTTGCTGGCCCAGGAGCCCGTCACGATATAGTCGGCCGGCTGCTGGGCGCCGCGCAGCAGGTTCATCGGCACCATCGAGAACTGCAGGCTCGAGCCGCCCTGCAAAAACACGATGCTGTAGCCGCTGGGGATGCCCAGTAGCTCGGTGAGCAATTGCTTGGACTCTGCCAGCACGCCGTCGATCGGCTTGGTGCGGTGACTCAATTCGAGGATCGAAATCCCCTCCCCCGGCATTTCCCGCACGGCCGCGGCGGCCTGTTCGAGCACCGAAACGGGCAACACCGCCGGCCCCGCCGAGAAATTGAAAACACGCTCTACCATATTCTGAAGTCTCCGCCGCACGAGGTCGATCGAAACGCCGAATATCGCATGAGCGGGGCGGATGGGAAAGGGGGCACTGCGACTCGCCGATCTCGGGATGCCAAGCGCGTTCGACTGCAGCCGCCCGGATGCGCCGCGCCGCGGATCCTGCCAATGGCGCGCGCGGAAGCCTTGCAAGCACGCAGTTCGCACTTCGGAAGAGCCGCAGCAAGGTGCGGGCGGCCTCGGGTGCTCAACCGGTTCGGCTGGACGAGAAACTCACGTCACCGGCCCGCCGTGCGACGCGGCGGGGGGGCCGGACGTGACTTGAATGACACTGGTTAACTCCGTCGGAATGCACAGATAATTCAGTTCGTTCGGATGGACCACGTAGCCGAGCTCCACGATGCACTGCCGCAGTGCCTCGCGATCGGTCTTGAGATGTTCGACGTACAGCACGGGTCGACAGCGCCCGATCGTCTCCATGCTCCCCCGCAGAACCTGTAACTCCATGCCCTCGGCGTCGACCTTCATCAGGCTCACCTTGGGAAACTGAAAATGGTCGATGGTTGTGAGTGGCACGAACTCGGCCTTGGCGGGGTCGTGGCCCCGTGGCTGCGTAAGCTGCTCGCGTTGCTCGGCGGTGAATTCGATGCTGCCGAAGTTCAACGGTTGGTTGTAGTCGAACTGCGGGATCTCAACGCGACCCTCCTGCCCGCCCAAGGCAACATTGTGGCAATAAACATTGGTCAGTGAGTTGAGAGCCACGCTGCCAACCAGCAGGTTGTAGATCAGCCGTTGCGGCTCGAAGGCGTGTACCTGGCCGTTGGGCCCGACGACGCGCGACAAGGCGATGGAATAGGTGCCGAAGTTGGCGCCCACGTCCAACACAACCTGATCGGCTCCCAGTCGCTGGAGAACCTGCGACAGGATGATGATGTCGTTGTGGTCGATCGCGTGGCCGGTCTTGAACAGTGCGTTGGTCTGGTTAATATCGTGCCGATTGACCATCATCTGACCATAAACGGTCGGCACGATGATCGTAAAAGGGACGGCAGGAGGCGTAGGTGCCCGGTTCATGCGATTCGACCTTGTAGACGCGGTCAGGTATTCGTTGGGACAGCAAGCTTTGAAACTGCGATCGTTGGCCCCCAAGCATTGCACGATAACTACACTGCGCGATAGCTACACTGCGCGATAGCTACACTGCACGATAGCTACACTGCACGATAACTACACTGCACGATAACTACGCTGCGTGATAGCTACGCTGCCGAGCGCCCCGCGGACCGGCGGCAATTCCGCGAGTTGGCAACCGTGGCGGACGCGTCATTGTCGCACATCGAATCGCGATGTTCAACGTGTGCGCCTTGCCACCCAAGTGCCCACAACTCGGGTATAATGCTGGCCGCAAAACAGTCGGCACGTCGGGGCAACGTGCGCGAACGGCATCGGCAACGTCTTGGCGAAACGAAATGACCATGACGGTTTCTTCCGACGAACCAATCATCGACGCCTGGGCGCAGCCGGTGCTGCGGGCGGCGGCCGTGCCCGAGGTCGTGCGGCTGTTCGAGCGGTCGGGCTCCGCCCACTTGTTGAATAAAGAGCTATCGCCCGAACAGTTGGTGGGGCTCATGGACGAGGCGGGCGTCGCGCGGCTGATGTTATCCGCCTGGTGCCGGCCGGGACAGTGGATCGCCAGCAACGATCAGATCGCTGCCTTCACGCGGGCCTTTCCCGAGCGGTTCGTGGGCGTGGCGACCGTCGATCTGGAGAAGCCCGTGGCCGCCGTGCGCGAGTTGGAACGCGCGGTGCACGAGTTAAATTGCAAAGCGCTGCGGATCGTTCCCTGGCTATGGAACCGGCCGCCCAACGACAAGTTCTACTTTCCGCTGTACGTGAAGTGCATCGAGCTGGGCATTCCCTTCTGCACGCAAGTGGGGCATACCGGGCCGCTGATGCCTTCGGAGACCGGCCGGCCGGTGCCGTACCTGGACGAAGTGGCGCTCACGTTTCCGGAGCTTACCATCGTGGGCGGACACATCGGGCATCCCTGGACCGATGAGATGATCGGCGTCGCCTGGAAGCACGACAACGTGTTCATCGATACTTCCGCCTATCTGCCGCGCTACTATCCGCCGCAATTGATTCACTACCTGAAGACCTATGGCAGCGACAAGGTGCTGTTCGGCACCAACTTCCCGCAACTGTCGCTGGCCAAGGCCGTTGAACAAGTCGACGGCTTGGGGCTGCCGCCGGACGTGCGCGCCAAGTTTCTTTACCGCAATGCCCAGCGTGTGTTTCAACTCGCAGCATCGAAAGGCGGCCCATGAAAGTTTTCATTTCCGGCGCTTCGGGACTCATCGGTTCCGGATTGTGCGCCGTGCTCGGCGCGTCGGGGCACACGGTCTGCCGACTGGTACGCAGGCGCGAAGCCGCCGTCGGCGGCAACGTCTATTGGAACCCTGCCAACCAGGAGCTCGATCCGGCGCCGCTGGCCGACGCCGATGCCGTGGTGAACCTGGCCGGCGAAAGCATTGCCGGCGGACGCTGGACCGCAAAAAGGAAAGAGGCCATCCGCAACAGCCGAGTCCAGGGCACGCGAACCATCGCCGCGGCGCTGGCCAGGCCAAACGGTCTTCCGAAAACGCTGGTCAACGCGTCGGCGATCGGCATCTACGGCAGCCGGGGCGACGAACTGTTGGATGAAGAGAGCACCCCAGGCAGCGGAGACTTTCTGTCCGGCGTTTGCCGGGATTGGGAAGCGGCCACCCAGCCGGCGGCCGCGGCCGGTTGCCGCGTGGTCATGACGCGGTTCGGCGTCGTGCTCAGCGGCGACGGCGGGGCGTTGGCCAAAATGCTGTTGCCCTTCAAGCTGGGCGTGGGGGGAAAGATCGGCAGCGGCCGGCAGTACATGAGTTGGGTCGGCTTGGACGACGTGATCGACGCGCTGGTCGCATGCGTGACGAATCCGGCGCTGTCGGGTCCGGTGAACGTCGTCGCACCGCATCCGGTGACGAACCATGAGTTCACCAAGACACTGGGCCGCGTGTTGCACCGGCCGACGATCCTGCCGATGCCGGCGTTTGCCGCGCGGCTGGCCCTCGGCCAAATGGCCGACGAGCTGTTGCTCTCCAGCCAGCGCGTAAAGCCCAAGCGGCTGGAGCAAGCTGGCTACCAGTTCAAGTACCCAACGCTTGAAGCAGCGTTAGTGCGCGCCGTGCGACCGTGGGCTCATGGCGTTGGCTAGCCGCGTTCCTACGGTGCAGCCTCGACCTCCACGAACTCCTTGCCCGCCTCGGTCGGAATGGGATCGCCGGCCGCAGCGCAATCTTCCAAGTAGAGCTCAATGGCTTCGCGAATGCTCTCCAACGCCTCGGTGCGGCTGTCGCCTTGGCTCACGCAACCCGGCAGCGCCGGAACGTGAACAACGTAGCCGCCATCCGACTCCAACTCCAGTACAACCGTATAGCGCATCGGGCTCACTCCCAGGAATCGATCCGTGCATCGCCGCAATGAATTCTAGCTGACGCCGCCGTACCTGCCAACAAAACGCCACGAAAGTCCGAAACGAAGCACGGCCCTTTCCCGCCGAGCAACCAGGCCGCTCGAAATCCGCGGCCGCGTTGCTTGCTCTCTCGCGGCGCGGGTAGAATGCGCCACGCGTCGCGTCGACGCGCGACTCGCATCCGTGCCCTACTCTGCTCCAAGCGATGCTCACGATGAAAAAACTGCTCGCCATGAAGTTGCTGGCGACGTGCGTCGCAGGGTCACTCGTGTTGCCGGCCCGCGCGGACAAGCCCGCTCCGAATTGGGTGCAGGTGACCGAGCACGCCCCGTGGCAAGAACGGGACAGTCAGGGAGAAGTGGTCTACGGCGATCGCCTGTGGATTTTCGGCGGCTGGTTCGATTCCTTCAAACCGGCCCCGCGCGACGTGTGGAGCTCGCCCGACGGGAAAACCTGGACGCAAGTCACACCCCAGGCGGCCTGGCGGCACAGCGACCTGTCGATGAGCCTGGTGTTCGACGGGCGGATGTGGTTCATGGGCGGCTGGTACAACGGCCGCATGCCAGGACACGAAGCGGGCAACGAAGTCTGGTCGTCGACCGATGGCGCGCAGTGGGATGCCGCGACGCGGCACGCCGGCTGGTCGCCGAGACTGGCCGCGGCCGCGGTCGTGTTTCAAGACAAGATGTGGATCCTGGGCGGCACGGAGAACTATTACTTCGGCGATTCGCACAGTTCGAAAAACGACGTCTGGTCGTCGGCCGACGGCAAGACCTGGACGCAAGTCACCGAGCATGCCGGCTGGTCGCCACGTGCCTATCATCAGGCCGTGGTGCTCGACGACAAGCTCTACGTCTTCGGCGGCGGCAACTACGTGCCGGAATACACGGCCAGCAACGACGTCTGGTCATCGAGCGACGGTGAGCATTGGGAGCAAGTGACCGCCGCGGCGCCATGGGAACCGCGGCTGTGGTTCTCGGCCGCCATCTATCGCGATCGCATGTGGGTGCTCGGAGGCTGGAAAGACAAACCGTCGACCAATCTGGGGGACGTGTGGTACTCGCGCGACGGCAAAGACTGGCGGCAACTGCGCTCCGAAGTCATCTGGAAAGAGCGGCACGAGCACTCGGCGTACGTGTTCCAGGACAAGCTGTGGGTAGCGGGCGGACACGCACGGCCGTTGGTCAACGACGTGTGGTCCATCGACGTCCCCCACGACTGGTTCGACGACGAGTAACCGTTGCAATGCGAACGAACGCTGCGCGAGAGCGCAAAAAAATCACCCCTCCAATGCGTGCGAAAATGCAAAAATAGTGGTCGCATCGGAGAGGGTGAATATGATAGAATCTAGGCACGGCGCTTTTTGAGAATCCTGCCTTCGCCGCCCTGCCCTACCAAAGCTTCGCGACGTCTCACCCCCTGAGCGTGACCGATGCTCCGAGTCCTGGCACAATCCCTGACGCTGCTGGCGGCGATGTGCGGGTTCGCTCCCGCCGAGGAACGTGCTGCTGCGCCAGACGCCGACGGGTACCGCGCGCAAGTCGAACCGCTGCTGGCGCAATACTGCCTCGATTGCCACAGTGGTGAGGAGCCTGCCGGCGAGCTGGCTTTGAACGAAGTGCTCACGCGCGGCGCCGTCAGCCACGACCGGCAGACGTGGGACACCATGGCACGCCGCCTGCGCGACCGCGAGATGCCCCCCGAAGACGGCGAGCCCCTGCCTGCCGAACAGCGCGAGACGCTGTTGGCGTGGATCGACGGCCAGTTGGCCAACGACGATTGCGGCGGTGTGCGAGATCCGGGCCGTGTGACGATTCGCCGCCTCAATCGCAACGAGTACGACAACACCATCCGCGATTTGCTGGGCGTCGACTTTCATCCGGCCAACGACTTTCCGGCGGACGACGTGGGGTATGGCTTCGACAATATCGGCGACGTGCTGACGATGCCCCCTATCTTGTTGGAGAAGTATCTCATCGCGGCGCAAGACGTCGCCGACCGCGCACTGGGCACAAGCCTCACGAACCTGGTCTCGAGCGACAACGTGGGCGGCGGCCAGGACGCCGGCAATGGTTTTCGCGTGCTGCCCTCGCAGGGCGACGTCACCGCCAAAGTGCGCAGCCGCGGCGGCAAGCACTACATCCTGCGCGTGCAAGCGTACGGCGATCAGGCGGGCGACGAGCCCGTGAAAATGCGTTTGGCGGTCGACGGCCAGGCCGTGCGCGAGTTCGACGTGCGTGCCGTGGCCGATGCGCCGCAGCGGTACGAGGCCTGGGTCGATATCCCGAAGAAGGGCCAGGCCACCGTTGCCGTTTCGTTCTTGAACGATTACTACCGGCCGGATCTGCCGGCGCCGCACGATCGAAATCTGTACGTCGGCCACTTGGAGTTGATGGGACCTTATCCGGATTCGTACAAGCAAATCATTCCACGCGAGCACACACCCGAGGACCGGGTGCTGGTGGCCCGCGAGATTGTCAATCGCACCATGAGCCGTGCCTATCGTCGGCCGTCGACCACCGCGGAAGTGGATCGCGTGTTGCGACTGGTCGAAAGCGTGCATCAGGACGGCGGCAGCTTTGCCGAAGGGATCGGGCTGGGCCTGCAAGCGATGCTGGCCTCGCCGCACTTCCTGTTCCGCGTGGAGCTCGATCCGTCGCCCGACGATCCCGACGGCATTCGCGAGCTCGACGATTTCGAAGTAGCCACGCGGCTGTCGTACTTCTTGTGGAGCTCGATGCCGGACAAGGAATTGTTCGAGCTGGCACGGCAGGGTGCGCTGCGCAAGGATGACAACCTGGCCGGGCAGGTGCGGCGGATGCTGGCCGACGAAAAGTCGCAGGCACTGGTCGAAAACTTCGCCGGACAGTGGCTGCAATTGCGCAATTTGAGCACCGTCGCGCCGGACAGGAACACCTACGGCCATTTCGACGAAGCGCTGCGCGGCGCCATGCGGCAGGAGACCGAAACGTTCTTCGCCAACATCCTGCGCGAGGATCGCAGCGTGCTGGAGTTTCTGGACGCCGACTACACGTTCCTCAACGAGCGGCTCGCCACACACTACGGCATCGCCGACGTCAAGGGTCAGGAGTTTCAGCGCGTCACGCTCGATCCGGCGCGGCGCGGCGGCGTGCTGGGCCAGGCCAGCGTGCTGACCGTTACCTCGAATCCCACCCGCACCTCGCCGGTGAAGCGCGGCAAGTGGGTGCTCGACAACTTGCTCGGCACGCCCCCGGCCGATCCGCCGCCCGACGTGCCGCCGCTGGAAGAAGCGATGCTCGCCGGCACGCTGCGCGAGCGGATGGAGCAGCACCGCGAGAACGCCGTCTGCGCCAGTTGCCACAAGGTGATGGACCCGCTGGGCTTCGGCCTGGAAAACTACGACGGCGTGGGCGCTTGGCGCGATAAGGACGGTGAGTTCGCTATCGACGCGTCGGGCGAATTGCCCAACGGGCAGAAATTTTCCGGCCCGCAAGAATTGAAACAAGTGCTCTTGGCGCGGCAGGACGATTTCTTGCGATGCCTGGCCGAAAAAATGCTGACGTATGGCCTGGGTCGCGGGGTCGAGTATAGTGACAGGTGTACGGTGCGCGACGTCGCGGCGGCCACCGCGGCCAACGAATATCGGTTTTCGAGTTTGATCCTGGCCGTCGTCCAAAGCGACGCCTTCCAGAAGCGATCGGCACCGCGAGTTGCGGCCGATGCAAGTGCCACGGGAAAGGAAGCGACCGATGACAAGTAGCTGGCAGATTTCGCGACGCACGGTGTTGCGCGGCATGGGCACGGCGGTGGCGCTGCCGCTGCTGGACGCCATGGCCCCGGCCCTGACGC
>JBGSYQ010000382.1:0-34888 GCA_041750795.1 Pirellulales bacterium
GCTGATCGCCATCGACGGCGTCATCGCTCGCATCATCGCGCCGTTCGAACGCGCCTTCGGCTTCACCCTGCTAGGAACCCAAACCGTCCAAAACATCAACCGACTCCCCCTCGGCTTCGGACAAGGTCAAGGATTCTAACGGAAATCTTGTTGTCGGCTTGCGATTCGCAAAGTTCAAATTCAGACAGGAACAGGAAATGGTGCTGAGCAAGTACATTGCCGTGTGTGCGCTGCTTGTCAGTTTTTCGATTTGCTGGTCGCCCGCGGCGCAGGCGCAAGGGCACTGCGCCGGTGGAATGTGCCGGCACGGCATGCCGCACCACAGATGCCTTGAAGTGGGATGCGCGCCGAAGCGCGCGGTCTTCAACTATTACCCCACCACCTGGCGTCGTTGGCCGACCGACGCAAGCGCCGCAACGCCCACGCCAGCAGCGACAACTCCGGACGCCTCGCAACCAACTCCAGCCGAACAGGAAACCCAGCCGCAAGTGCAGCCCGAACAGCCGCTGCTCGCCCCCGACGACGAAACGATTCTGCCGGGTGGCGACGATGCGGAGACCACGCAACCGGCGCCGCCGCCGTTGCCGGCCGAGGAGGAGATGCTGCCGTGGCAGGATTTGCCGCCCGAGTTGCCCGGCGAGTCGCCCAGCGAGCCGGGTCTGCCGGGGCTGCCATCCTCGAACACGCCGCTGGTGCCGGAGGATGCTCCGCCAGAACCGTCCAGCCCTATGGATGATGCGCCACCGACCATGCCGGACGACAATCCGTTTCGCGACGACCCCATCCAACCGGAATCCCAGTCGCCCGGTTCGACGGGCCGAAACGACGCGGGAGCGCCTACGCTATCGGCATATACATCCAGTGACGGCATGTCGTGGCGCTCGCCATCGCGCGGCGGAGCACCGGCGAAACTACCGGCGGCGCCGATTGCGAAATCGCTTGTCGCCGAAGGGCCGCGCGTTGCGCCGTCGCTGGCATCGCCCTATCCGATCGCGCCGGAGGCAGGGGCCGATTCGGACTCCTCAAATTCCGCGCCGGCGATGGCAGGGCAACTCGCACCGGACGCAGGGCCGCGATTGTTGCCGCCCGCGGACGAAGCGGCCGATGAGCCGGAAACGCCGGTGCTGCCAGAGACCGCGCCAGCACGGCGAAACCCCTTGCGCATGGCTGGTATGGATGCTAGCGCCGGCCGGGTCGTGGCGGCCGCCTGGACAGTTCAAGAGTCGAAACCGGCAGCCTCGACGGTGAATTCTCGGCGCAACCCCTTGCGCGACAACTAGGTCTGCTTGAGATGCTCGCTGGGCGGCTCGCGGTGCGACTTGAGACTTTATCCGCAGCTTGGAACCTGACTGAGCCGATGTCAGTCTCAGGCAGACCGTGCCGACGGATGCCGAAAGCCCGGCAACTCACTCAAGGGCACAGGGCGTTGCACGACATCAGCCAGTTTCACAGCGGCTGGGCAGTTCGCCTTGGCATGCCCAAGGGGTTTTGATACTGTACCGCCCCACCCCGCAAGGGAGTGCCCGAGCAGGGAAGTTCGCGGCGGCAGGCAGGAGGCCGAAATGAACGCTAGACAACAATTGCAACGAGTTCAAATCCGCTGGATGATTCGGCGCGATATGGCGGAGGTCCTGGAAATCGAAGCCGCGGGGTTCGAGTTCCCCTGGTGCGAAGAGGACTTCATTCGCTGCCTGCGGCAGCGCAATTGCATTGGCATGGTGGCCGAGGCGGACGACCGCGTGGTCGGCTTCATGATCTATGAGTTGCACAAGACGCGCCTGCACCTGTTGAACTTTGCCGTGGCTTCTTCGTATCGCCGGCAGGGCGTGGGCAGCCAGATGCTGGGCAAGCTGATCGCCAAACTATCTGGTCAGCGGCGCACGCGAATCTTGCTGGAAGTGCGCGAGACCAATCTGCCGGCCCAATTGTTCTTCCGCAAGACCGGCTTTCGCGCCGTCTCGGTGCTGCGTGACTTCTACGAAGATACGGTCGAGGACGCATACCTCATGCAGTATCGCTATCGCCCGGTCGAGACTGAGATCGTGCTGCCGATCAATCGTATCACGAGGCTGGCCGGGTAACCGCGCGTCAAACGGTCACGTGCGTTACTTCCAACTCGGGCAAGCGTGCGATGGCGATCGTGTGGCGTTCGGCCCGGTAGAGCGCGCCGGGATTAACGACCAGCGTCTTGCCGTCGCGATGCTGTTCGGCGACGTGGGTGTGGCCATAGCACACCAGGTCGAACTTCTGGCCGGCGATGGTCTGGGCAAGCAGTCGCTGGTCGTCACCGTGCAAGAACGCAATCTGTCGACCTGCGAGCTCCAACTGGGCGAAGCGGCCGTGAAACGTGCCTGAGATCTTCGCGATGGCGGTTTCCAGCTCCGCGGGCCAGGCGTCTACGTTGCCCAGCACGAAGTGCGTCGGCGTGGCATGGAATAGCGCGACGACTTCGGGCGAACCGACGTCGCCGCAGTGTACGATCGCGTCGACATCAAGGCTATCGAGCATGTGAATCGCGGCGCGAGCATGGGCCACGTGTCCGTGCGTGTCGCTGACGATCCCGAGCAGCATGGCAAATCCACCCTGACAGTGTGTTGAAAAACGGCGTCGTGCGGCAAAAAGCACCAAGCAGCCTGTTGAAAAATGCCGTCGTGGCATTTTTCAACCTCGCCAAGTGCGAAGCAAAGCTTCACACGGAAGCGCAAAATAACGACATACGTCGCCATTTTGTCATCGCATCCATGCGATGTCGCAGCCTGTCGAATTCTTCAACAGGCTGCTAGCCGCGGGCCGTACGGCGTTGCGGGTGCAAAGTGGCGGGTCAATGCCCCCTCGCAGGGTCGCCCGGCGCGCCTCTACGAGATATAGTTGGGCATCGATCGGCAATGCCCGCTGGACCGGCAGGTGACGCACCATACGCCAACGGGATCCAACATGCCAGCAGACCGGTATTCTGGACGGCTGGCGTTCGAAAGGCAATCACACCGATGACGGATCCGGCAACGGCCACTGCGCTGGCGATTTTAGCCGTGCTGGCTGCTGCGCTGGTGGCGTGCATCGTGGTTGCGTGGCGAGCGACGCCCTATACCTGGTGGCAGTTCGGACTGCACCTGGTCAACTTGTTCTTCGCCCGCATCTTATGGCGTGGCAAGGTCACGGGCTCGGTCGACCTGCCGCCGGGCCAAGGCGCGGTGATCGTGTCGAACCACGTCAGCGGCATCGATCCACTGTTGATCCAGTTGAGCGTGCTGCGGATCGTACACTGGATGGTGGCGCGAGAATACTTCTATATGCCGTTGTTCGCCTTGATCTTCAAGCACATGCAGAGCATCCCGGTGAATCGGGCCGGCATCGACACGGCAGCGACCAAAATGGCCATTCGCTATGCGCAAGAGGGCGAGCTGGTAGGGTTGTTCCCCGAGGGGCGCGTGAACACGACCGATCAGTTGCTGTTGCCCGGCCGGCCGGGCGCGGCGTTGATCGCGCTGCGAGCGCGCGTGCCGGTGATCCCGTGCTTTGTCAGGAATCCGCCCTACGACGGCACGGCGCTGGGCAGCTTTTTCATGACGGCCAGAGCGCACGTCACGATCGGCAAAACGATCGATCTGTCGCCCTACTACGGCCGCGAGAACGACCGGATCGCGCAGCAGGAACTGACGCTGTTGTTCCTGCAAGAGATCGCCAGGTTGGCGGGAGAAATGGACTTCGAGCCACAACTTGCGGGCCGGCATTGGAAGCCCGGGCAGGAGGGGACGGAGGTCAACGGCTCGGCCGATCCGCCGGCCGCGCCGGCTTCGCACGCTGTCGACGACAACTCGTAAGCGGCGCGCCGTAGCGGCCCCGTCGAATTCGTCAACAGACCGCTAGGTCGCTAATGCGGCGCGGACGGCATCCATTCCGCGGCGCAGCGCGTCGAGCACCAGGGTTTCGCTGTTTTCGGCGGCCAACACCGTAACGATCGGATCGCCGGCGCGAAACGTCGCGCCGGCCGCTGGAACGTCGGCCAGCGCCGGCCAGCCATCCGCTGTGCGTTTCGCGGCAATCGTCGCCAGGCCGCCGTCGATGGTCGTCGCTCGATCGGCAAATACGATGGCCTTTCCGCACACGAACCGCGCGGTTCGCGCAGCGCGGATTGCGAGTTTGTCCGTCTGACATGCGCGGACATGAATGTCGACGGTCGAGATCCCGAGCGACCAGTCGTATAACTCGGCCGAGGCCGTGTAGCGCGGGTTGATTTCGACTGGCCAGACGTCGTCTGGATTGATCATTGCGTCCACTCCAAACAGACCGCGCAGCCCGAACCGTGCGGCGAGTTGCTTGCCAAGCCGCGTAAAGGCTTCGGTGACGTGCAACGATGTGTCGAGGGGGCCGATCGAGCCGGAATAACGAAAGTCGCCGGCGCTATTCCAGTCAGGTCCGACCAGTTGCCTTGTCACGCCCAGTAGCTCGACGGTGCGCCGGGCTGCGACAAAGAGGGCCGCAGCGGCGGAGCCATGGATGAACTGTTGGAAATAGTCTCCGCCCGGCGATCCGCCACCGCTGGCGGAAGTCGCGTTGTAACGTACAATCCTCGCGCCACCTGCCGAGCGTAGTGGCTTGCGCAACCATGTTCCGTCGCGCGGGACCTCCATCGGGCCGCTTGCTACGTCGGGGCAGGGGAGTCCGGCGGCGCGAACGACCTCGGCCACTTTCAGCGGATCGCGAACGTCGTGGAGTACTTCAGCCGGGTTGCCCCACAGCGGCGCGATCCGTGCGAGTCGTGCCACGAGGCGCGGATGGTTTTCGAGCGCACCGGTGTACATCCAGCCGTCGGATGGCGCCGCGCGTAACAGAGCCTCGAAGCCGTGCGGATAGTCCATCGCGCGTACGGCCGGACACAAGGCGCGCAGATCCAGGTCGGCGAACATATCGCCGGCGCGCACGCGATAGCCGGCGCGCACGGCCGATGCCGCCGCGGCGCGAACGCTGGCGCCAATGATGGTCAAAGATTGCGTCACGCGCTGCGGGTTGAGCATTGCTAGCCGGCAGGACGGCGCGGGGAAATGGTCCCCGCGCCGTGCTTTGCCGACAAGTATTCTTAGCCCCGGAAGGGACTACCGCAAGAACTGCTGGCACCAGTAGATCGTGCCGCTGGGCGTGACATAAGCAGCCACGCCGATGCGCGTGTAGCCCGGGTTGAGAATGTTGGCCCGGTGGCCGGACGAGTTCATCCAGGCGTTGATTACCTCGGAGCTGGAGTTTTGCCCCATGGCAATGTTCTCGGCGACCGCCGCGCTGGTGTGTGTCAGCGAACGGCTATTGGTCATCCAGGCCGCATGACGGCGCGCTGAATTGACCAGCCGATTGTCGACCCGCAGTGGACGCAGGCCGTGGCGAATGCGCTGGGAATTGGTGCGTTCGATCACGCGTGCTTCGACCGGGTGCAGGTCGAGCGGCTGCGCGGGGCTGGCGTCGTCCTGGGGCGCAGCGAGTGAAAAGGCGAGACCAGCGCCCAACGCCAAAATGCTTCCAAACATGCGTAGCTACCTCCAATGTGCAATCGAGAAACAATCCTAGCGGGCCGAGGCATTGCGTCGGCTGGCGCCGGGGGCGACCAAACCAGGTCGCCGAGAGTGGCCGGGGGCCGAGAGGATTGGCTGCCTCGAATTCTTGTTCCGTTCGATCAGCGTCCACACGGGGCATCACCCTCAGGTATGGACCGCCAGCATACCGGAGCAGCGCGGATTATCAAGTCGCTGCAATCGGAAAACTCGTCGCAGACTTCCCCTTCTAATGAGCGGGTGCTTGCAAACCGAGCATGGTTTGCTATGGTCTGGGGTTTCGGCCGAGCAGGCGGTGAACCCACGTGCCGCGTTTGGGCACGGCCACCGTGGCGGGCGGCGAGCGAATGGTGCCGCCAATTGCAGGAACTGTCGAGTTGTCGGAAACCGCACATCACGTGCAGCACGCATAGAGAGGGAGAAACGAAAGATGTCCATGTTCATCGGAGAGGCCCTGTCCGGCGAAGGGAATGAAATTGCCCATATCGACTTGCTGATCGGCAGCAAGGACGGGCCGGTGGGAGCGGCATTCGCCAATGCCTTGGCGCGGCAAAGCGAGGGGCACTCGAACCTGCTGGCGGTGCTGACGCCCAACCTGGCAGTCAAGCCGGCCACGGTCCTGGTGACCAAGGTCACGATCAAAGGCATGAAGCAGGCCGTGCAAATGTTCGGTCCGGCGCAGGCCGCAGTCGCCAAGGCGGTCGCCGACTCGGTAGCCGACGGAGTCATTCCGGCCAAGGATGCCGAAAACCTGGTGATCGTCTGCGGCGTATTTATTCACCCAGCGGCCGACGACGACAAAAAGATTTACGAATACAACTACCAGGCCACCAAGGACGCCATTGTTGCCGCCATGCGGGGCAAGCCGACCGTGCAGGAAATGATCGACGGCAAAGACACCGCCGCGCATCCATTCCGCGGCTTTTAGTTGAGCTGCTCGAAACGGCCAGAACCGGCTACGCAGAAGCCCACGGGTGATTGCCCGTGGGCTTTTTTGTAAACTGACGCTTCCACCAACCTTCATCGGCGGAGCCTTTTGTGAGCAAAGCCAAGATTCTCTTGCAGCTAGACACCGATCCGCAACCCAGCACGTTCGACGGAGTGGTGGCCGTCGATGCCGGCGTGGCGCACTTGTTCCGCCACGGCGGCGTGCGCTTGGAGCAGGTGCGCGACTTGGCCTACGGCGCCATGTTCACGCGCGGCGTGGAAGATCTCCGCTGGACCGCCATTTTTGTGGGCGGGTCGGACGTGGCGGCCGGCGAAACGCTGTTGTCCGAAGTGCAACGCGCCTTTTTTGGGCCGATGCGCGTGTCGGTGATGCTCGACTCCAACGGCGCCAATACCACTGCCGCTGCAGCCGTGCTGATTGCCGCCAGGCATTGCGCGCTACAGGACGCCGAGGTCACGGTGCTGGCCGCCACCGGGCCGGTGGGGGCGCGCGTCGTGCGATTGCTGGCATCGGAAGGAGCCCGAGTGCGGGTCTGCTCGCGCACGCTGGAGCGGGCAAAATCGGTTTGCGACTCCGTTGCCGCGAGTGTGCCTGGCGCGCAACTGACGCCGATCGAAGCCGCCAGCGGCGAGCGATCGGCCGGTGCGCTCGCAGGGGCCCAGATCCTCATTGCCGCCGGAGCGCCCGGCGTGGAGCTCGTCTCGCAACCCGTGCGTGCCGCGTGTATCAGCTTGCAGGTGGCCGTCGACTTAAGCGCCGTGCCGCCGGTGGGGCTGGCCGGCATTGAGATTACCGACAAGGCCGCCCAACGCGACGGCATGATTTGCTACGGCGCGATTGGCGTGGGCGGCACCAAGATGAAGATCCACAAGGCGGCCGTGCGGCAACTTTTCGAGGCCAACGATCAGGTGCTCGATGCTGAGGCCATCTATGGCATCGGGCAGAGGCTGGCTGAATAGCGCGTGACACACTCACAGCAACTACCGCCCGGCCAGCAACTGGTCGCTCCCGGCAAGTGGCCGCCGATGGGCGAGCGTTCGCCGCGCGTCGACGATTCCGCCTGGGTCGTCCATGTATGCGGCGAGGTCAGCCGCCCGGCGACGTACACACTGGACGAGTTGCGGGCGCTGGGCCCCGTCGAGCAAACGATCGATCTGCACTGCGTCACGCGCTGGTCGAAATTGGACGTGCAATTCTCCGGCGTGCCGCTGGCACGTCTTCTCGAAAGAGCGGTGCCGGAATGCGGCGCGGCCTTCGTATCGTTCGTTGCGCGCAGCCAGCGCGCGCATAGCACGTCGCTGCCGCTGGCCGACGCGCTGGCGCTGAAAACACTGGTGGCGCTGGAGGCCGATGGCGCGCCGTTGCCGCCAGATCGCGGAGGGCCGGTGCGCGTGGTCGTGCCGAGTCGCTACTTCTACAAGAGCCTCAAATGGCTCGAACGCATCGAACTGCTCGCGGCCGACCGCCTTGGCTATTGGGAGGCGACGGCCGGCTATCACAACTCGGCCGATCCCTGGCGGGAAGAGCGCTACATCGCGCCGAACCTGTCAAAAGTCGAGGCGCAGGCAATTCTGTCGCGACGCGACCTGGCCGGTCGAGAGCTCCTTGGTCTCGATGCGCACGGCCGCGATCTGGCGGGACTGAACGCACGGGGCGCAGTATTGCGCAACGCCGATTTTCGCAATTGCCGACTGCGCGGCGCGTGCTTCGACGCCGCGAACCTGACCAACGCACACTTGCAGGGCGCCGATCTGGCCGAGGCCTCGCTGCGCGGCGCCGATTTGCAGGGCGTGAACCTTGCCGGGGCCGACCTGCGCGGCGCCTGCCTGTTGGGCGCGAGCTTCGTGGGCGCTTCGTTCGGCAGCACGCCGGCGGACGCGGTAATCGTCGATGCTCAAACGCGGTTCCTCCACTCGTGTCTCGACGAGCTGACTCCGCAGCAAGGCGCGCTGCTGGCGGTTGCGCTGGCCCGCGCCGGCGCGGTCCTGCACTAGCACTACGGCGGGACTATTCACCTATCACTTCACGCTCTATAACCATTCGCAAGCGGCTCGTTTCCCGGTTCATCTCGCCAATCCCGTTGAAGCTCTGCTGATGGAAGCAACCGACCCTCTCGACGTTCTGGTCGTGGCCCCGCATCCGGACGATGCCGAGCTGGGCATGGGCGGTGCTATCTTGCAGTACAAGGCCGACGGCCTTCGCATCGGCGTGCTCGACTTGACCAATGGCGAACCGACGCCGTTCGGCAGCCCCGAGCTGCGCGCCAAAGAGACGGCCGCCGCCACCGCGATCCTCCAGTTGGACTGGCGCGGCAATCTGGGGCTGCCCAACCGCAGCGTCGAGCACACGCTGGAAGCTCGTGCCCAACTGGCGGGCCTATTTCGGCAGCTTCGTCCGCGGCTGATCTTTGCGCCCTACTGGGTCGATTCCCACCCCGATCACGTGGCCGCCACCGAGTTGGTCGAGGCGGCACGGTTCTGGTCGAAGCTGACCAAGACCGACTTGCCGGGCGAGCCTCATTTTCCCGCGCGCATCTTGTACTACTTTTGCGTCCACCTGCGGCTGGTGACGCCACCGGCCTTCGTGCTGGACATCAGCCCGCACTGGCCGGACAAGCTAGCCGCGATTCAGTGCTATCGCAGCCAGTTCATCACCGGGCGGCCGACCGAGCCGCCGACTTTCTTGGACCAACTGCGCGATCAAGCAGCCTTCTGGGGCTGGTCGATCGGGGTGGAATTCGCAGAGCCATTCGCCAGCCGCGAGCCGGTTGGCCTGGCCAGCCTCCGCGATCTCGCATGACGTTGCGCCGAGTCGATCCGGCGGACGCCTGCACGCAGTGCTTGCGCACGCGTGGTTGCCGAGTTTTCATTGCATTTTTTGCCGCGGCGCGCCGACTCTGATAGTTCCGTGCGATCCGATGGCGCGATTGCGCGGCCGCTGGAAACTCAAGTAGCGTTACCCGGTACGATCGGCCGATAAGTAAGGGCTAGAGCGACTGGGCTAGCGCGGCAATCCCACCATCATCCCACCTCCACCCCTACCCCCGACCACGCCACTTGAAGGAGCATCGGCAGTGAATCAAGACATTAACGTGCTGGCCCTGGTCAAAGGTGCGGAGCGGTATGTTTTTCTGTACGACGACGCGAGCCGCGCCGAGACTTTGCGAATGCTGGGACGTTATGCCTCGAACCCTGAGCTGAGCTTCACCTGGTACGACGCGGCCGTGCTGAGTCAAAAGATTCGCCAGGAACGCCGCAAGGAAGTCGCCACGCGACGCTTCGATCTGCCGTTGCCCAGCGACGCGGACGCCGACGAGCTGTTCTAACGGCCATCCTCCGAACGCGGAGTCTCCTTCGCGCATGCGAAACGCCGTCGACCGTTTCCTGCAGTATTTGCGCGTCGAGCGTAACGCCTCGGAGCTGACGATCAAGAGTTATCGCGAGGATCTCGAGGCGCTCGTCGAGTATCTGCAGGACGTGCAGGGCAGGGTGCCGGCGCCGACCGAGGTGGGCACCGTCGAACTACGCGGCTATGTGGCCGCTCTGCACGAAGCGGGCTATGCCAAGAGCACCATCGCGCGGCGGCTGGCGTCGCTGCGCAGCTTCTTTCGCTTCGGCCAGCGCGAAGGCTGGACCAAGGCAAATCCCGCCAAGCCGCTGCGCAATCCGCGCAAATCGCGCTCGCTGCCGCACTTCCTGTCGTCGGAAGACGTCGAGCGGTTACTCTCGGCGCCGCCATCGTCCGACGCCATGGGCCTGCGCGATCGGGCCATTCTCGAAGTGCTCTATTCGGCCGGGCTGCGCGTCAGCGAACTGGCCGGCCTGAACGCCACGGACGTCGATTTCGCCAGCGGCACGGTGCGGGTGCGCGGCAAGGGGCGCCGCGAGCGCATCGCCCCCATCGGCTCGTACGCCGTCCGCGCTTTGCAGGAATGGCTGGCCGTGCGCCGGGTGTCCGCCCGCGAAAAGGGGGGCGTCAACGGCCCGGTGTTTCTCAACAAGTTCGGGCGGCGGCTCACCACGCGCAGCGTCGGGCGAATGCTGGAAAAACACTTGCGCGTGACTGGGCTCGATCGGCGTACGACGCCGCACACCCTGAGGCACAGCTTCGCCACGCACCTGCTCGATCGCGGCGCCGACATTCGCAGCGTGCAGGAGTTGCTCGGGCACAAAAGCCTGGTGACCACGCAGATCTATACGCACGTCAGCACCGCGGGACTGCGTGCGGCGTACGAAAGAGCCCATCCACGGGCGCGCTAAACGGGCCGGACCATCCCAGCAGGCGGCAGCAACGGCGTTTTCAGACCAGTCCCTTGCGCACCGCCCAAACGGCGGCTTGCGTGCGATCGGTCAGCGCGATCTTGCGCAGAATGTTCTGCACGTGCTCCTTCACCGTCTCGATGCTGATCGAAAGTGATTTGCCGATCTCGCGATTGCTCAGCCCCAGCGCCACGTGGCGCAGCACCTGCGTTTCGCGCGTCGTCAGCGGGATCTCTTCGGTCGGCTTGGTGATGCCGTTCTTGCTCATTGCCCCGGCCACGCGCCGCAATTCGCCGTTTGCCGAGGGCGCGTTGCCCTGGGCGGTGGCCACGATCGTGGAGATTAGCTCCTTGCGAGAACTGCCCTTGAGCACGTAGTCGCTGGCGCCCAGCGCCACGGCACGCGCCACGTAGGTTGGATTGTCGTACGTCGACAATACCACCACGTGCGTCTTGGGCGAATCGCGATGGATCTTGTCCAACGCTTCCAGGCCGTCGCTGTCGCCCATGCGAATGTCCAACAGGACAACGTCGGGCTTGAGCTTCGATGCCAACTTCACGGCATCGTCGCCGGTCGATGCTTCTCCGACGACCTTGATATCCGAACCTTCAAACATGCTCGCCAGGCCGGAGCGCACCACCTCGTGGTCATCCACAACTAAAACTTTGACACTCATGATATCTCCGCGGTCTCTAGCTTTTCATGCCCCGGATCCAGCGAGATTGGCCAAGGGCCCTACCCCCAAGCGCTCGCTCCCCTTTGGACCTACCAAAGGGCGGGGCATGCCTACCCACCTGTTATCTTAACCGGAGTGAATTCCGAGGAAAGGGGTGGCTGATTGAATCGCGCCATTGCGCAAACGCCATCCCCCTCGACAGAGAGGCTTTCGTGGCCAAAAGTGTGCAGCCCGCGTCGACCGGTCAGCCGACCACGGCGAAATAATTCTGCACGGCCTGCGCAAACCGTGGCGCGGACATTTCCAACGGCAATCCTTTGAACTCGCAGTAGTGCTTGATCTGCAGCAGCAGATCGCGAGCGTGGCAACAGCGAAGCGATCGACCGGCAGCCACGTAATGCGTTTGGATCAGGTCGGTGATGGCGTCGTCGTCGTAGCGAATTCCCTGGCGCTCGGCCTCGCGGCGGAACAGCTCGCGGAATGCCTCCTCGGTTGGATTGAGCGCGCGAATCTTGTAAGGAATGCGTCGCAAAAAGGCCTCGTCCGCCAGCTCGTGCGGCTCCATGTTGGTCGAGAAGATCAGCAGTTGGTCGAACGGAACCTGAATCGACTTGCCATTGGGCAGGTTGAGGAAATCGTAGCGGCGGTCCAGCGGCACGATCCAGCGGTTGAGCAACTCTTCGGCCTTCATACGCTGGCGGCCGAAGTCGTCGATCACCAGTGTGCCGCAGTTGCTCTTGAGTTGCAGCGGGGCTTCGTTGACGCCGGGCGCCAGGCCACTGCGGACTTCCAGCCGATCCATCGTCAGCTCGCCGCCCACCAAGATGGTCGGCCGTTTGATGCGCACCCAGCGTCGATCGATCTTCAACTGGTCGTACAGGCCGTTCTTGTTTTCCGGCGGCACTTCCACGTGATTGCAGGGATCGAACAGCCGGATGATCAGCCCGTCGATCGACAAGCTGCGTGGAATCCAGATCGTCTGGCCGAAGGCGCGCGAGACGCGCTCGGCGACGCTGGTCTTGCCGTTGCCGCTGTCGCCGTAGAGGAAGAATCCGTGCCCCGCTCGGATCGCCTGCCCCACTTGCTCCAGGATCGATTCGCTGAGCACCAGGTCGCTGAACACGCGTGCGATGTCGTCGAACGTCGGCGGATGGCGGTGGATCGACTGGGCATTGACGCTCTCGACATAGTCGGCCAACGTGATGGGCGCCGGACCGTCATAGGCGCACTGCGCATTGTAGCGAGCGGCGGCCTCCATGCCGTTTTCGGTCATCTGGTACAAATAGTCGCCCAACTGCGCGACGCCGCGGTGCGTCACCAGCCGATCCGTCTTGAGCCGTTCCAGCAATTCGCTGAGGATGCCAAACGGCACCGCGATATGGTCGGCGATCTCGCGTCCGCTGAACGTGCCATGGCTGACGAGGCACTTCAACACCAACTCCTCGGCGGCTTCGGGCGTCATTTTCATGGCCGTCCAGTCGGCAGGCGCCAGCGGCCAGAATTCACCCGGCGATGGCGTGGAAGAAAAGGAGTCCGGCGTTTCGACGGGTTGCTCCGTGGCCACGCGGGTCTGCGGCGCGTCGACCGCCGCGCTTGACGTGCATGGTGCTTGACGTCCGGACTGTTCGACGATCACGTTGTTGAGGCGCGTCAGCAGATCGTCGAGATAGAGCTCGTTTGTGGCCACTGCACGGGTCCTATTCAGTCCAATCTGGTTTTTCGGCTGCCACAACAGTCGCAGCCTCGTTGTATGGGGCTGATAAATCCTAGGTCAAATTTGCACTGGTCAGTGTGATTGGGTAGGCCGCGGATCCACAGTGGTGGGGATTTGGTCGCGTTGACTTGTGGCAACCTGTGACGTAGGTATTTGACGACACTTCTCCCCAAACGTGTCTACGTTTAGACCGCCAGCCTCCCCCTGTCGGCCGGCAAGTTCCATACATAACGGCGTTGGCGATCGTACCGATCCTTCGGACGGCGCCGCATGCGCCCTAGACACCCATGCCCCGCCGACGGCTGTCCAGCCGGTTTGGCGAGGTTGCCGGGGAGGCGGAATGAAGAAGGGCTCGCTCCTGCTGGTCGACGACGATCGGCACGTGCTGCAATCGATGGCCGATTGGCTGCGCGATCAAGACTACGAGGTCGACACGGCCGGCGGCCGCGCCACCGCCGTGGCGGCGCTGGAAAAAAACAGCTACGACGTGCTGCTGCTCGACATTCGGCTGGCCGATGGCGACGGCTTTGAGCTGTTGGGGCTGTGCCGAGAGCGGTTCCCGAACCTGACGGTGATACTGATTACCGGTTATGGCACGGTCGAGACGGCCATCGAGGCCATTCGCGCCGGCGCGTTCGACTTTCTGACCAAGCCGCTGATCGACGAGGAGCTTGAGTTGGCGCTCGATCGGGCGCTGCGCACGCGCGTGGTGTTGGAGGAAAACCGCAATCTGAAGGCCCAGTTGGACCTGCGATTCGGCATGGAGAACGTCATCGGTCACGATCACCGCATGCTGCGCGTGTTCGACATGATCGACAGCGTGGCCGATACGCGCGCCACGGTGCTGATCTCCGGCGAGAGCGGCACCGGAAAGTCGCTGTTGGCGCGGGCCATCCATCGGCGCAGCTCGCGCCGCGACAAGCCGTTCATCGAGGTCGCCTGCGGCGCGCTGCCGGAGACGCTGCTCGAGAGCGAGTTGTTCGGCCACGTGGCCGGTTCGTTCACCGGCGCCGTCGGCGACAAGGCGGGCAAGTTTCTGGCGGCCGAGGGGGGCACGATCTTTCTCGACGAAATCGGCACCGCCAGCCCCGCCATGCAAGTCAAGCTGTTGCGCGTGCTGCAAGAGTTCGAGTTCGAGCCGGTGGGAGGCAACAAGACCGTCCACGTCGACGCGCGGGTGATTCTGGCCACCAACGAAGACCTGTCGCGGGCCGTGGCCGACGGGAGGTTTCGGCAAGATCTGTTCTATCGCGTCAATGTGATCAACGTCGAGCTGCCCGCCCTGCGCGAGCGGATCAGCGACATTCCCATGCTGGCAGCCCACTTCCTGGAGGACGTCTGCGTCGACGCGGGCAAGCCGGCCCGCCCATTCAGCGATGAAGCCATGGCCGCCTTGCAGGGCTACTCCTGGCCGGGCAACGTGCGCGAGTTGCAAAACGCCGTCGAGCGAGCCGTGCTGTTGGGAAAATCCGACAAAATCGAACTAGCCGACCTGCCGCGCGCCATCTGCGAAACGTGCCCCGAACCGGTCGGTCCTGTGGGAGAACGCACGCTCAAGCAAGCCCTGGAAGGCCCCGAGCGCCAGATCATTCGCGAGGTGCTGGAGCGCAACCAGTGGAACCGTTTTGCCACGGCCGACGCGCTGGGGATCAATCGCACCACGTTGTACAAGAAGATGAAGCGGTTGGGGCTGGAAGAGGAACGTCACCCGGCAAAAGTGGAATAAGCCGCCCGCCAGTCACGCCAACCCGAAAGGTTGGCGCGTTTTGTGAACACTCGACGCGCGGCGGACTTGCCCGCCGACCGAAAATGTATGGTGGCCCCGGTGCGCGGGCCCGCAGCGTTGAGCTGGCGCCATGAGCCCGCCAACCTGTGAGACGCCAACCTCTGGGGGAGCACGCCATGAAAAAGCGCTGGACGCTGGCCCTGCTGTTGATCCTCTCGGCCACGTATGTCGCGGCCGCCGAAACCCGGCCGTCCTCGCGCCGCACCCACCCGCATCGCACGCGCGGCAGCTATGCCGAGTACATCATCATCCGCAAGCAAGATCAGCCGACGCGCGTGCGGCAAGTTTATTCAGGCTATTCGGCGTGGTTCCCGCCGCCGGCCTACCTCTATTACGGCTATCCGCACAGCGGCGACGATACGGGCATCGGCCCGCTGGGCCGGCAATAGGCGAGCGTTAGCACCGGCGGGTCGCGATTTCGCTCACAGCGAGAATGCGGCTCGCATTTCGTCGACGATGCGAGGACACGCGACGCGCGGGTCTTCGTTTTCTTCGTACTCGAGCACGACGTAGCCTCGGTAGCCGGCCGCGGCCAGGATCTGGGCCAACCGCCGGAAATCTGCGCGTTGCCGCTCGCCGCCGGCCGGCGTGATCGAAACCTTCACTTGCACGTTCACGGCATACGGCGCCAACCGCGCGATATCGCCATACGGATCGACCGTGTGGAAGTTGCCGGTGTCGAGATTGACGCCGAACCACGGGCTGTTCACGTCGCGCACCAGGGCCAGCAGGCCATCAGCCTCGGCGGTCAGTCCGCCGTGATTCTCAAGCGCCAGAAAGACGCCATGCTCGCCGGCATACTGGCAACACTCTTCCGTAGCCGCGACGCACAGGCGGTGGGCCTCCTCGGGGCTCGTGCCGTGCGGATGCCCGGAAAAGATGCGAATCACCGGCGCGCCGAGCACCGCGGCCCGATCGACCCATAGCTTGACGTCGGCGATCTGCCGATCGCGCTCTTCGCCCGGCGGAAAGCAGAAGTCGTTGCCCACCGCGGTTCCCGAAACGTCGAGCCCCAGGCGAAAGCAGAGCTGCTTCAGGCTGCGCAGGTATTCGCCGGTGGGGTTTTGCGGAAAGTAATACGAAGTAAGCTCCGTGCCCTGCAGGTTCATTTTGGCGCAGTCGGCGATGAAATCCTCCAGCGACAAGCGCGACTCGGGCGACTTGGCGTTCAACAGGTCGCGATAGCTGTAGGCCGCCAGGCTGAACTTGAAGAAGCTGGCGCCGTTGCGCTCGATCGGTTCGATGGCCCGGGCCGGAGCGCCGCCCACGCCTCCGCACCATCCTCCCACCGCAGCGGCGGAGGTTAAGGCCGAATGCTTCAGAAAATCACGTCGGCGCGGATTGAATGGCATGTGCAGTTTCCCGGTGTTCGAAAACGATGGATCGACTTCGCGCCCCATTGTGCCATGCGGTTCGACGGCGCCGCAAGCAAGGTCGCCACCAACTCCGCTTCAGGCTGCATCCGCGGCGGCCGGGCGGCAACACGCCTGCATGGCCGCCGGCGACACGAAGGCCAGGCTGGCCGTACACATCATCAGCGCGAACGGTACGTCGCCGGTCACCAGCGCGATCGATGCCCACGTGATGAGGCCCCAGGCCAACAGCATCGGCCGAGCCAGCGGCGCCCAGATGAGCACGGGAAACGTCAACTCGAACAGCACGATCAGGTGCGTCCAGGCGTCGATGACGCGAGGCGTTGCGTGTAGCCACGTCAGGTCGACCAGCCGCGATTCGGGCCGGGACATCAACCACCACATGCCCGTGCCGATCCACCACACGTCGCCACTGAGCTTCGAAAAGCCCATCATCGCCACCAGCAGCGCCAAGTGAACCTGAATCAAGCGCGTGGCGATGGTCGCCATGGTGGACAGCTCCTGGCCGGCGACCTCCACTTGCCGCGGATCGGGTTTCTTGCGCCGCGCGAGTAGCGCGTCGATCGAGAACCGCCGCCCGCACGGCGCCAGGCACAGATAGAGCAACACCATCGCCGCGACCGGTTCGGTCAGCGAAGTGAGCATCGGCGCCCGGTTGACGTCCGAAAGAAACACGATCAAGGCCAGCACCGACGTGATGCGCGTGTAAAACCCGGCAGCGAACAGCACCAGAATGGCCAGCCCGATCAGATGAGCCGTCCACAACTCGGCTGGCGTCGACAGGTAGTTCAAGTACGAGAATGTATTGCCCTCCAAGGGCGCGATGTCGACGACCGGCAGCAGCCCGCTCGGACCGAAAAAAGCTACCAGGTCGAACGACAGCGTGGCGTGCAGATAAACCACGACCGCGCCGGTCAGCAAGCGGATGACCGACAGCGTGGCCGGATCGCTGGGCGTGAACCAAAAGCGGGTCCACCCCTGGCCGAACGCATCGGCCAGTCGTCCGAAATAATCGCCGACGATACGGCTCATGGCGGATCCTGTCTGGAGCGAGGCGGAGCGGTTGGCGTTTGCGCTGCGCCGTTTCTGGCGGCCGACGGCGCCACCTCGAGCGTCTCGGACTTTTTCAAGATGTCCACCTGGCCGTTGCTCACCAATACGTCCGCCTCGTACACGTTGGCGTAGTTTTCCAGCGGCGCGGTGCGCCCGGCGGCGACGGCCGGCATGTCCTCAAGCTCGGGCAAGTAGTGGGCGCGCAGCCGCAGCGATCCGTGTGTCGCGTCGTGCTGTTTGAGGATTGAGCCGCCGACCGCTTTGAGCAGCACGGCGGCGGCATCGTCTCCCACCTCGGAACTGGCCAGCGCTCCGGCCGCATTTGCCAATAGCTGATAGCGGCGAGCGCGCACCGGCGGCATCAGTCCGGGCGGCGGGATCACCGCGTCCTGCGCACCGTCGGCGCCTTCGAACTGAACCTGGCAGGTGAAATCGACGTCGGAGGGCAGCGCGTGCGTCAGGTGAAAGCGGGCAAAGGGATAGCTGATCGGATAGGCCGTCAGGTGCAGATTGCGCAAGTAAGGATCGAACAGCTCATGCAGGCGTTGCTGGAGAACGCTGGGCTGCGTGTATGCCGTCACCGCCACCACCACGGCGAACAAGTGGGCGAACAGCAACAAGGACGCGATCGTCCTGGCTTCGTTGCCCCAGGTCACTTGCCCGGGAATCGGGTCGTTTGCTGTCGCCATGGATTCGATCGCGGCGGGGGATCGGTCGTCAGTCCGCCGCGAGCAGTTCGCGCCGTCGGACCGATTGAAGCTGCCCATGATGCAATAAAAAAAGCCGGACCTCAAGTTCGAGGTCCGGCTTTGGCAGCCATTCTTGCTCCGCAAGGAGTGCGCCGGCAAGTCATGCACGCCGCATCTTGCGACTCGGAACGTCGCAAGTGCGAAGTCCCGACGCATGGCTTACGTCATTTCGATCAGGCGCTGGGGGCCGGAGCTTCCGGAGCAGCCGGAGCCGGCGGAGCGGCTTCGTGAGCACCTTCAGCCGGAGCCGAACCCGAGCAACCGCCGTTGCAGCCGCCGCCGTTGCAACCATGGCAACGACCGTGGCAACGCTTGCGGCCATGGCAGCGCTCGCGACCGTGGCAGGCCTTGCGACCATGGCAACGACCGTGGCAACGCTTGCGAGCATGACAACCACCGCAGTCGCCGGCGCAAGCGCCGCCACCGCAGTCAGCAGCACCCGCACAGTCACATCCATTGCATCCGTGGTGACGGAAAAGACCGGCGTTGGCCGACTTCTCAGCGCCTACCAGTGCGATGCCGACAACCGCGACAAACGTCGCGATGCCCAAAACTAACGTGCGATTCATCTAAGAATCCTCCCTCAAGGTACCGGAACGTAAGGTCCCAAAACAACAAAACTGCCGTCTTACGTTCTCCTGGCCCCAACTGTGACGGCGATCAGTTGGGTGAGACCTCTGTTGCTTAAGACCGATCCTTCGAATCGCTCGCCAAACCCGTTCAGCTAGCGTACTTGCGAGGCTTTGCGGGTTGCAGAAGCTGTTCCGAATACACAGTCTAGGTCGTTAAGTTAGCATGGCAGGTCCCATTGTCAAGCGGCAATGAGACAATATGTGCGTGTTGGGATGACGCGGTGTTTTAGGGGCTATTTGCGTGCTCATTGTCCAACCATAGGTCACGGTCGGGGCGCGTCCATGCAAATGCCGTGCAAACAAAAAAAGAGAGCCTCGACCAGGGGTCGCGGCTCTCTCGGAACATCTGCTATAAGACGAGTGCGCGTTGGGGCTTACGAGCGTGGAACGCCGCTGGCGCGCCACGAAAAACGTCACCGGTCATGCGGCTTATAACGCCGCTGCGCACGACGATTTGCGATCGATCGGCGGCTATGAGTGGACGTATGGCAACCGTGTCGGTCAGCGAACTTCCGTTGTGGTGCCGCCGGACGCAGTCGGCGATGCGGTATTTTCGCGCCGCGCCATTTCCGCACTGACCCACTCTTGCTGCTTCATCATGTCCTCAGGATCCTCGAAGTTCAGCACGACGGGCGGTCGATCGGAAAAAACCTTCGTCGCCATGCCGGCGATTCGCCAGCCAGTGGGTTCTTTGCGCAACAGCCACACGATGCGGTCGGTATGCATCTGGCCGTCGCCGCCCAAATCGGTCCAGTCGCACGACACTCGCGCGCCGTTCTCCTCGACCAGCATGCAATCTCGAATCGCAAACGTGGCGGTCTCGCTGCCCGGCGGCGCCACGACCAATTCCTGGTCGGCCGTTTTTGCACGGGCCGAGGGAGTCAACAGGCTGGCGGTCTTCTTGTCGTCGCCGCTGCGGACGGCTTCCAGGAATTCGGCGGTGACGTCTTCCGGCGGGCGCGTGTCGGCGACCTCGGAATTGCCCGCCTGCGGCGGCGCCGATGAGGAACCGCCGCAACCGAGTGCGAACAACGTCGTGACGAGCACGAGCGAAACCAATCGATAGCTGTGATCCATACGTGCCTCCTTGCCAGAACGTTAACGGTGGCCCTTGCGCGAGAGTGCTAGCTGTGCCATCATCGACAGCCGTCTGCGCCAATCTCGGGCGGCCCAATCTCGGGCGGCAGAGTGTTGCAGGATCGCGCGGCATGGTCAAGACGGAACCGCCCCCCGCTGCGCCATCTCGGACGGCCCCGCCGCCGCGCAGGGTGTCACCCCGCGCGCAGACCCTTGTCGAAGGCGTCTTGATCGCGTCCGTACAGCGCCAGCACCGACTCGAAGCGCTCACTGGAAATCTTCCAGCAGGGGGCATCGTCGGTGTAGGCGTTGCAGTGCGCCACGAACAGGCGATACATGAACTTGAACAAGTGCCGCGGCACGCGCAGGCCGCGAAAAGCGCTGGTCAGCCGCCGGTCATCGATCGAGTCGTCGAACAGTTCGCGCAAGGACGGCGAATTTCCCGGCAAGGCGCAGGCCTTGATCCGAGCCGACGCCACGTCGAACAGCGCTTCGCCGGTCCATTCCAGCGACGGGATCAGGTTCTGCTTGTCGAGCCGAGCGCGTTGATAGAAATCGCGATCCTCGCGCTCGATGAACTGCGAAAGCTCGATCGGCAGCAGCAATTTGAAGCCGATGCCCGGGTGCTTGAGAAACTTGTTATCGAGCATGGGCCACAACAACGCGCGCATCTGCTCGACAGAGCCGTTGATCATGTGAGGCTCGTCGACGCGATCGACCAGCACCACGATGCCGCGAAAGCCCAACGTTTCCAGAATGCCTTGGAATTTGGCCAACAGCTCGTAGCGGTCGTCGGTGCGCTGCTTGTTGGGCAGCGGCTGGCCGACGATGTCCGAGCTGCGGAAGTTCATCAGTATCTGCCGCAACTGGTTGGCCGAATGCTTGCCGATGCGCAAGTGACGTGCAACCGCCGCGGCGCGCCAGAAGCGTGCCGCGAACTTCGCCAGCCAGGGCAGCCAGGCGGCGCCGGCCGCCACGTACGGCCACGGCGTCTCCAGCCAATGCCAGGCCCGCAAGTAAACCAGCAAGGCGGCGACCGCAATGGTCCCCACGATGCCCAGCGCCAACGGCCAAAACGCCAGCCAACAGTGAAAGTGCAACTTGCGCCGTAAACGGTGCCAGCGCCCTTTGCTCGTCTCGGCGGTCGACTGGTCGTAGCAGGCCGCCAGCACCAGCAAGTCGCGCGCCTGGTGCCGATCGAGTGCGCCCAGCGGCGCGCCGTTCAGCACGTTGGTGGGCGGGTCGTTGGTGTGCTTCGATTCCAGGATGCGATCCACCAGCCCGGTGACGCCCAGCGTGAGAATCGCGTCCATGTGATCCCACAGCTTCCAGTCGCCCAGCAGCTTGACCGTGCTGCGGTGCCGCGCTCCGAAGCGATCGCGAAACCGGTCGAGAAACGGATTGAAGTCGTCGTACTCGATGACGAACACCCGCGCGTTGGGATGTTCCTGGTTGTGCAGCGCCAGGTGGCGCGTGATCTGCAATCGCAAGGCCGTCTTGCCGGCCCCCTTTTCACCGAAGACGATCGAGGTGGCGGGCTCGGCCGGATTACCGTACACCTTATCCCACGTTGGATGATGCGTGCTGGAGATGCAGAAATCCTTGAACACAGGATCCGTCTGCGCGTCTTCCTCGGCGAAGGGATTCGCGCCGATGCCGTGGTGCTCCAAGAACTGCTGCGTTTTCATGCACTTGGTTCCCTGCCGCGGAATTGGGCGCCGTCGAATCCAGCCGGCCACGTGGGCGGGCGATCACCCGCACGTGAGTTAATTTCGCTCGAGCCCCTCGATCATTGCCACGAAGGCTTTCTCCTGTTCGGTGACCGTGCGCTCGGGACCGTAGAATTTGAGGTAGTACGTGCCCGCGTCCTTGGTCGGAATGATGGCCGCCAGCATGCGATACTTGGGGCGTTCGGTGGCGGGCGCCAACGGACCGGCCTGGTCCTTGTACGTGCCCGACAGGTCGACCAGGTGTACGTCTTCGCCGCCAACCGTCAGCTTCTTGACTTTGGCGCGCTGGCGCGTGCTGCCGCCGTCGGGCTGAGTGAACTGGCCGTACCAGCGATCGATGTTGGCTTCGATTCCGCCGCCTGCCGCCATCACCGTCAACCGTCCGTCGGTAGTGTCTCCTTCGGCCGCAGGCACGGCAAACTCATATTCCACGATCGACGTACGCGGCTGCTTGCGCTGCCAGGCTTCCGGCGTTGTCAGGCGCAGCTTGCCGTCGGCCAGGTCCATCCGCCGCGCATTCTCCTGCGCAACGGCCGATCCACCGAGCATCATCACAGCCACCAGGAACGCGACAACCGAGATTCGTGTGCTTCGCATGGAAACTCCAATCGGGCTAAATCGTGAAGGCGGGACCGGCACGGGCGTTTGAATCTCCTCCGCACGCGACCCCTGCTTTCCGGACACCGGCAATGCCAGGTGCCGGTCGTTACTTTTCCACGGCGCCGGCGGCGGCCGCCGATTCGGCAGAGGGGGGTGTGGTCGGCTGTTCTCCGCGGCGAAATACGACAAACAGAACGATCATCAGAATCAGCGAAATGACGGCCAGTATGGCGCTCGCGACCAAGCGAACGTCGCGCTGACGACGCCGGCGGCGCACCGTGTGCGACAGGGGAGACATTCCTGCATCGCGTGGCGCGGGCGCCGCTTCCACAGTCGGGATTGTTTGTACCACGTAGCCCTGGGGCAGACTACCGCTGATCCCAGTCGGGCCCCCGCCCCCAGCGGTGACGCTGGGTTGCACCATGGTCCTTGTCGATGACGGTCCGCCCGGCAAGCCCACGGAATCCGCGGCGTTGATGAGTTGAGGAAATACGGCGGCCGCGGTCTGCCAATCGGACCAGCCGGCCCGCCACACCAGCGAGCTGGCGCTGACGCGGCCATCGTTGAGCCACGAGCGCATAACGTCGCCCGATGCCGGACCATACTGACCGCCTGAGGCGGGACGCACGTACCAGACGGCCTCCGGCGCCTCGGCAATCGCGTCGTGCATCACGGGCGCACGGTGAACGTGCGATTGCTCGACACGCGGGGGAGGCGCCGTGGCAGCCGGCTCATTGGTCTCGTCGATTACGATCTCGATCGTCGTCGACGCCGTGCCCACAGCAGAGCTTGAGGCCGCGTCATCCGTCGCACTGGCGGCACGTTCGGACTCCTCAATGCTCGGGACAACGACGCGCGCCCCGCACTTGGGGCAAATGGCGCGCTTGCCGCTCAAAAAGCTCTTGACATTGAGTTTATGCCCATTGGGACACGAAAACTTGATGCCCATTTCGCGCTTGGTTCCAGACTTGAGAACGGCGAATCTCGGGCGATCACCTGCTCGCACGCGGCGCACCAACAGCGCGGCTCCGTGTGGCACTGCCCCTGGGAGATGGGTTCATTATACTTGGCCCTGCCGGGTTGAGAAGTTAGCACGACAGTCGCCGACGCGGGCGGCCGCCGATCGCTCGGGCGGGGCGTCGGGCACCAGAAACCACGTGATTTGACCTGGCTCGCCGGAATATCCGGGGCGGCTCGCCGCGAATGCTTGGTCGGCCCGGCGGAGTCGTCGCCGGCTCCGGTTACAACCACCCTATGCCGCGTATCTCAAATCCGCCCGCGTTCGACACGGGCAAAATAATGCGGTATTCTGGCCGGGCACCTTGATTGTTGGCTCGCCCCGGTCAAAGCTAATAGTAGCGAATCGGCACGTTTGCGACTGCCTCAGGCGTGCCGTATATTTAGCTGGGCTCGCCAACGGTCGAGCCAGACAACCAAAAAGAATTAAATCGCCGCGGTCCGATTTTTATTGACTGCCAATTCCTTTGAGCGGACGCCGCTAGTGAACTGCTAGAATCGCTTCGCACCCTCCGCGACTCTTCCGCGGAGCTCTTCTTCGATCCGAGCCTCCTCGCGCCGATCTTGTCGACCGGCACACGAACCACGAACGCTATACCACGCGCGCTTTACCTGGCCCAGGAATGCAACTGCGATGCATCACCACGAACCAACAAGTCCCCTCGAAATCTCCCTGGTGGGCGACTTGACCGACAACGAAGCTGAACTCACGGATAAACTGCTGGGCGTCGAACCGGGCGGTGAGTGTACGATGTACATCGACTCACCCGGCGGCAGTCCCTATTGCGCCGTCTCGCTCATGACGCTCATCCTGCTGCGCGGATTGCGCGTTACGGGCGTCGTCACGGGCGAATGCTCATCGGCCGCGCTATGGCCGTATGCGGCCTGCACGCGGCGCCTGGTCACGCCGTACAGCGTGCTGCTGTTCCACCCCATGAAGTGGCAGAGCGAAGAGCACGTCGGCCTGGCCGAAGCGGCCGAATGGGCGCGGCATTTCGGGCATCTCGAAAAAGAAATGGATCACCTGCTTGCCGAGCTGTTCGGCATTCCCGCGGGCGAAATGCAAAAGTGGATCAGTCCGGGCCGCTACGTCTCCGGCCGCGAGCTGGCCGACGCCGGCATGGCCGAGTTGATCGATTTGCACAAGCTCAAGATCTTCGAGTCCAACGGCGTCTCGCGACGGCGCAAACGGGTTGCCAACTGAGCGGCGCTCGCGCCGGCAGGGCACGCGCATTTCGCTGCGATCTCCGCGCGGCTAGCAGCTTGTTGAAGAATTCAACAGGCTAGTTGCGGAAGCTCTCGTGGCAGCTTGCGCACGATTTGCTGATTTCGCCGACGGACTGCCGGGCCAGCTCGTAGTTCTTCTCGGCGATGGCTTGGCGCGCCACCACTGCACGCCGGCCCATCTCCGCCGCGAGTTCGCCATACGTTTCATCGTCGGCAAACTCATACCCCTCGCGCGCGATCACGGCGGCCAAGGCCGCGATCATTTGCGCTTCGTGCGCCATCTCGTCGGCCGCGGCGGCAAACGCGTTGGAGTCTGCCACGCCCGGCGAAAGCCGCTCGTCGAGCGCCACTTCGAGTCGTTTCATGAGTGGGGCCCGGTCGGCGATGCGGGGCCAGCTTGCGTCGGACGCGGGTGCGGGCGCGTCGATCGTGCCTCCGCGGACGAGTGTTTCCAAATCGTCGGCGCGGGCCTTGGCGTCCTGATACGACGCGTCGGTGCCTACCTTGCAGTTGAAACCAGCGCGTGCCAGCAGATCGCGCACCGCGGCCGCGTCGCGCTGCCAGCGGACAGGTTGTCCGTATTCGGCATTGATGGCAAACATCGCGGCCAGCACGCTCAGGTGCAGACGGGCGTTTTGATACTCGCCCGCCTTGAATTTCAGCGGATTCTCCACCGCCGAGCCAAGCAATCGCTGCTGAGCTTTGATTTCGTCCTCGAGCGCTTCGGACGTAAGGACTGCGGGCCAACTTGCCAGCCCGGCCGTGATCTCGGCGGGGTCGGATTGCTTATCGCGGGGCGTTGTCGGTGCGCTCTCGGCGACGGGACGCTGCGGACGCGGCCCGACCAGCTTCTCGCGCGCATCCGGCGGAAAGACGTCGGTGACTTCCTTGGAGAACTGTGGGGGTCGAGCCCGTTTGACGGGCCTTGCGCCTAGGGCGCCGGCAGTCGCGGCGACGGTCGACAGGACCATCAGCGCCACCAGCCCAACGGGCGCTATGCGGGCAACTACGCGATCGACGTGCATGACTCGCTGGCCACTGAACATGGTTCGATTATCCGCACGGACGCATCCCGACACAACGCCGCGCGAATCGGATCGCGGCCTCGTCCTGCCGTGAAATCGGCATTCGACCGGCGGTTGAAGGTATAATTCTGCTATGAGCGCCGCCCCCCGATCCACGCGCCGCGAGTTTCTGCAAGGCCGTGCCGCCGCCGATGCCCTGGTCGAATTGACCGCTGGCGTGGGCGACGACCTGCCGGCGGCCACCGCTGCGCCCGGCACCTATTTGCTCAAGCTCGCGCGGCCGGCCATGGCGTGTCAGTTCGAGTTCTTTTTCAACGCCGGGCAATACCACGATGCCGGCGAAATGGGACTGCTGGCGCTCAACCTGGTGGATCGACTGGAAGATCAGTTGACCGTGTTTCGCGAGCACAGCGAAGTCAGCCGCTTGAACCGGCACGCGGCCGACGAGCCCATCGCGGTCGAGCCGCGGCTGTTTGAACTCTTGCAGCAGGTGGTCGAGATCCACCGAGCAACCGGCGGAGCCTACGACGTCACGGCCGGACCGCTATCGCAAGCGTGGGGATTCACCAACCGCACCGGCGCCGTGCCAAGCGAAGCCGAGTTGCTCGCGGCGCGCCAGCGCGTCGGCAGCCAGTGGCTGGCGCTCGACGAGACGCGCGGCACAGTGCGATTCACCCGCCAAGGCATGGAGATCAACTTGGGCAGCATTGGCAAAGGCTATGCGCTGGACCGATGTGCCGAGCTACTCGAAGTGGCCGGGATTCACGATTTCTTGTTGCACGGGGGCGCAAGCAGCGTGCTGGCTCGCGGCCATCATGCGGCGGTCGGCGCCGGGGGCGGTTGGCTCGTGGGCATTCCCGATCCACTGCGGCCGCGCCGCCGGCTGGGTCAACTGCGTGTTGTCGACCGCGCGCTGGCGACGTCCGGCGCTGGAGTTCAGTACTTCGTCGACGAGGAGCGGCGCTACGGCCACATTCTCGATCCGCGCAGCGGCCAACCAGCCGAGGGTGTCGTATCGGCGACCGTGCTTGCGCCCACGGCCGCCCAGTCCGACGCGCTGTCCACCGCGTTTTACGTGCTGGGGCCGCAGGGTGCGCGCGAGTACTGTGCCGCCCATCCCCAGGTCGCGGCCATTTTGCTGTGCCCCGGACCACGCCAAGGGAGCCTGGAAAAGCACACGATCGGGCTGGCCGACGACGTCTGGATCGACGGCGACACGAACTGAGCCGGCTCGCTCGGGCGAGACGGGCGAGTTTCGGCGCGGCGTTTGCGGTTCCGGCAAAAGCGGGTTAGCGCCTACAATTCAGCGCAATCGTCATCGCGGGCCGGTCGGTAGCATGCGCCGCCCGCGAAGTACCTCAATTCCCCGAGCACCGCAGCGACGATCGGCGGATTCATGCTGCCAAACTTGCAAATCGATCATATCTCGTACCTGGGGATCATCATCGTGCTGATCCTGACCGGGGCGGGGCTGCCGTTGCCGGAGGAGGTGCCGATCATCGCCGCCGGCGTAGCCAGCTCGGTGGGGACGCTGCACGCCGGCTGGGCCTATTTGTCCTGCATCGTCGGCGCGCTGTTGGGCGATTCGGTCCTGTACGCGATCGGCTATCACTTTGGCCGCTCGCTGGTAACACGGCATCCGCGCATTGCGCACCTGCTGCACGCCGAGCACGAGGCCAAGATCGAAGAGATGATCCGCCGGCACGGGCTGAAGGTGTTTTTCGTGGCGCGCTTCATGGTGGGCATCCGGGCGCCAGTCTATCTGACCGCCGGCGTGCTGCGGATGTCCTATCGGCGGTTTCTCCTCATCGACGCGTTTTGCGCCACATGTGTCGTCTCGTTGTTCTTTGGTCTAAGCTATGCCTATGGCGATCACGTCGCCGCCTGGATTCGCGATTCCGAAATCGGACTGACGCTGCTGGTGGTGCTGGCCGCGATCGTCGTGGCGACCGTCGTGGCCTGGAGACAGTTTCGGCGCAGACGCAACGAGTTGCTGTTGACCAAGGCCTGCGAACCCGCGGCCGCGGACCAGGAGAACGACGCGGCCGACCGGGTCAATGAAACGTCGGGCGTGCAATCCGGCCACTGAGCGGCGCCGCCTTGGCAGCACGTTGAAAAACGCAACCGGCTGTTTGGGCACCCGGGTGCCCAAACGAGGGGAACGACGACGATGCGAGCGACCTTCGTCCCAGCGCTGATCGCCGGCGTCATCTTGTGTGCTTCGCCCGCGCTCGGCGATGATAATGACCTTGCTCCGCCGGCCATCAGTCCGACCATCGCCGCGCGCATCCACTGGATTCGATTCACCATGGTGTCCGGCCGCGTGGCGGCTGCCAGCAGCCAGTCGGTGCCCAAGATGCTGGTCCAATCGCCGGGCCGCCGCACCAACCGCCGCGAATCACTGGGCATCGAGATCAACGGCGGATCGTGCAGCCTGGAGTACCTGCTCGTCTCGCCGCTCGATGCGCTCCGTATCGAGGTGATGGACGGCAGCACGCTGTCGATTCGCCGCACGCGATCCACCAACGGCTACACGCTGGAGTTCCAGCAACGGCCGGATCGGCCGCTGCTGCTGACGTTGCAAGAAGAGGACGCGAAGCATCAATGGCAGGCGCACGGACTTTGGCATCTCTATCTGCAGCAGCCCGAGATCGTCCGCGAGCATTTATTTCCGCTGTTGGAGCAATTGCACCCTTCCTGGCAATTAGCTGAGACCGCGGCCGCGATCGAAGAAACGCTGCTTCGCACCCAGCACGTCCACGCGCGCCAGCGCCCCGAAAAGCAGCAGTGGGCCCAGTGGGTGCAGAAGCTGGGCAGTGCAACGTTTTCTGAACGCGAGAGCGCCGAGCGCGCGTTGCGCGATGCGGGTCAGGCCGTGGTCCCTTACCTGCAAAGCCTGAGCAGCGACCGGCTCGACGCGGAACAGTCGGCGCGCATTCGCGCGATCGTCCAGTCGCTGAGCGTCGATTACGAGGATCGCGTCGACCGCGTGGCGTCCTGGCTGGCCGGCGACGAAACCGTCTGGCTGGCGCTGTTGGGCCGCGACAATGCCGACCGTCGCCGCATCGCCGCCGAGCAACTTAACCAGTTGCTGGGCGAGCCCATCGACTTCGACCCCGACGGCTCCGCGGAAATGCGGCACGAGCAGCTCGAACAGCTGCATAGCCGGCTGTCGGAAGCGGCGCTGGCAACGCCCATTGAGCGCTAGCGGCCTGTTGAAGAATTCGACAGGCTGCTAGCAGCTTGCGCGGCTGCTCAGTCCCACCACCAGGCTTCGAGGGGCAGCTTGTCGGCTTGGGCTCCGGCTCGGTGGGCTTGCAGGGCGCCGTAGTCGTCGGCCTGGATGCTTTCGGCGCTGGTGAATTTCCAGGGCGAGACGCTCACTCCGCCGCTGACGCCCGCCACGATGTGCCGGCCGTTGATGACGCGGTGGTTGATCACGGTCTCGACGCTTTGCGGCGCCTGGCCCAGCGCCACGCCATACTGCTCGGGGTCGCCGAAGCACAGCATGTGCCAGTTGACGCGCTCGGCCAGCCCTTGCGACTGGATGAGCGATGCCACCAGCGCCAGATCGAAGACGTTCTGCAAGTCGGCATAGACCGGATACTTTTGCGCCAGCGCCGCAAAGTGCGTCGTGAAGCGGTGGGCGAACTCGGAATTGAGCGCTTCGGATGCGCCGGTGTGAACGCGCTGACCCAGCGCCGTCAGCAACTCGTTTTCGCTCAGCACCTGCACGCCGGGCCCGCGAATTTCAAAGGCATCGCGCGGATCGGTGGCCGTGACGGCGTCGTACTTCAGAGCAAACCACCAACGCAACACGTCTAAGGGGGGCGGCGCCTGGCCCGCAGCCACGTGGATCAGGTTCAAATAGCTGGGCACGTCGAGGGTGCCTTCCTCGAGCCCCATGCCGATCAGCTTCATTCGATAATCGGCTTCGACCAGCACCCGCGCCACGCGCGTGCGCGGGTCGATGCCGTTGACGGTGATGGTTTGCCGGCCCATCTGGTGACGCAGCTTTTTCAACCACGCGCCGCGCGCTGCCGGCTTGAGCGGCGTGGCGGCCGATTGCTCGGCAAATTGCCTGGTGCGCGCCAAACCTTCCGGCGTCGGATCGATCGAGCAACCGAACGTGGCGCCGGGCGTCGACGTCAGGTGCCGCAACACGACCACCAGGTCGTCGAGCTGGAGCACCGGGCGACCGGTGGCGCGGCTGACCGCCCTGCCCTCTTGATCGATGCGCCAAGCGCTCGCCGGCCCGGCCAGAACCAGATCGCCAGATTCCGGATAGACGAACACGTAGGCGATTTTTTCCAAGCCCGCCAGGTGCAGCATTTCTTCGCTGGGGCGGCGACCGGCGGCGAGCCGCAATTGCACGTGCTTTTCCAACCGCGTCAGCGAGATCTTGCGGAGCGGAGCGGCCTGCTTGCTGTCGGAGTTCTTGTCGGCGGTGAGCGCTTCGAGCCGTGCAATGGCCAGTTGTTTCGACTCGCGCGGCCGGAGCACGCGCTGCAATTCGCCGGACGCATCGACATAGACGCCGTTGGGAAACTCCGAGACGCTGCCCGGCCCGCCCACCTCGTCCCACGTATCGGGCTTGACCGTGGACGTGATCAGTTCGATCAGCGTGTCGAAGTCGGCTTGTGCGCCACCGGCGGCGCCGAACCGGCGTTGGCGAGTCGATTTGACGACTTCGTTGCGAACCCGATCGTCCTCGACGTGGACCAAGGTCGTGTAGGCGGCCTGGTGGTCTCCGGCCGCAGATTGCGCCTCGGCCAGCTCGGCCAACCAGGCATCGCGTGCGCCGGCGTCTTCGACTTGTTGCGCGGCGAGCAACGCCGGCGCAAACTCGCCGGCGGCAAGCTGCTGGCGGAACGTCGCCAGCGACGGCTCTACGGCCGAGGCCGATTGGCAGCACAACGGCAGCCCAGTGACCAGCGTCGCCACCAGTGCGCACAGGACCAGTGCGAAGAATCGCAATTCCACGATGCGATGGTTACGTCGGACCGACGAGCAGCACAGCGCCATGGCAGGAATCTCCCCTCCGTGCGTCGGACCGGTGCCAGCGGCACGCGGTGTTCCGCCCCTGAGCGTCGCACAGGCGGCCCGGAAAGTCAAGAAATTGCCTTGTGCGTCTGGCGCTGCGTTCGACCCGACTGGCGCGTAAAAAAAACCAACGGCCCGCTCGCTGGTGTGCGAGGGGCCGTTGGTTTGACTGTCAAGGAGACCGCTCCAGACTCGCGGGTGCTCCGCGGGCCTTAACTAGGCGCCGCAACCGCAGCTCGGCTCGACCACGCAGCAAGCGGGCGCACAGCACACCGGCTTGCAGCAACGGTGACGGTGGCAACGAGTCTTGCAGCAGCGGGGCTTGCAGCAGCGGGGCTTGTGGCAACGCTGGCGGCAGCACTTGGGAGCGCAGCAGCTCGGTTCCGGAGCACAGCACGACGGCTCAACCGCACAGGTCGGCTCGACGGCACAAGTGGGCTCGGCAGCGCAGGACGCCTCGGCGACACAGCAGCTCGGCTCACAGCATGCCGGCTTGCAGCAACGGTGCTTGCGGCAGCAGCGGTGCTTGTGGCAACGCTGGCGGCAGCACTTGGGAGCGCAGCAGCTCGGTTCCGGAGCACAGCACGACGGTTCCGGAGCACAACACGACGGTTCGGGGGCACAACACGACGGCTCGCAGCAGCCACCACCAAGGAAGCGGGCTTCCGCTTTCTGGGCGCTAGCCGCAACAAACAGACCGGCCACGAGCAAAGCCGGCAGCACAATGCGGGATTTCATCTGACGGAACTCCTAAACAGAAAACAGGGGTAATCCACTCCTCAAGGTCGCGTCGCCAGCCAGGTGCCTCTGGCGCATCCAAGTGCGCGTCAGGCAGGTCGGTACACGCAAGCAACAAGGAAACTTCCGATGCGAAAGCCTCGCTGTTGCTTATCGACGACCCAATCCGGGTGTCTTAACGAGACAGCGAGGTTTCTCCAGTCTTCCCTGTCTATCGGGTCGAAATGGGGTGGATCTGCCGGTTGTGCGTCGCCAGAACCCGTGACCAAGGGAAGACTTGCGCCCTGAAGCCCAGCGCAATCCGCATCCACTGGCGCGCGTGGAATTCACGACAATCCGCGCACAATCGTTGCACGCCGTTTTCCGGGACGCAATTGAACACGACGCAGTGGTGCAAAGCAGCCAGCGACCGCTCAAAGAGGGCAGCTTGGGTGAGCGGAACTACGGCCTGGCCCGCTCGGCGGCCATGGCCAACGCCACCAGGTAGGGAACCGGCTCGCTGCCCAATGCGTTGAGCACGGTGCCGCCGGCCGTAAAGCAGTGCGTCACGTCGTCCAGCGAGCCGAACTGCTCAAGCGCCGTGCCGCCCTCACCGCCACCGACGTAAACCTCGACGCCGGCCTCTTTCAATCGCTTCAGTTGAGGAATGAAGCGCCTGGTCCCCTCGGCAAACTGCGGATCCTCGAACTTGCCGAACACGCCGTTGTGAAAGGCTGCGGCCTGACGCCCCTGGTGCGCGGCAATAAACTCGCCGATTTTTTGCTCGAACAGTGCGCTGGTGGCCGGACCGACATCGAGCTGCTGGTCGCCGGGTTCGATACCCGCGGAGACGCGCCCATTCTGCAGCACGAAATCCACCGGCAACACGAACTCGATGCCTTTCTCACGCCCGGCGGCGATCATGCGCTTGGCCTGTTCGATGCGAGCCGGTGGTATATAGAACGGCTTGTCGGCATGCGCCGGATCTTCGGCAATGCCCAGTGAAAACTGGCCGCCGCCGAGCTGGGCCGCTGCTTTCGTGAGCGCCATGGCCAGCGAGCCGGCGGCAAACACGGTCTTCACCGTCCCGCGGCCGATCATCGCTTCCAGGTCGTCGAGCTTGTCGGCTTTCAGCCCGCTGAAGACGACCAATTGCGTCGCCAGGCAGCGCATCATCGGCCCGGAAAATTCGGCGGCCTCATAGGCGCCCAGCGCCACGCGGCGCATGGCGGCCGGCACCACCGTGCTCGACGCGTCAAGGCTGCCGGCCGAAAGCGCCTCGTGAACGTAAACCGTGGCCACCTTGTCGGCGAACTCGTTGGCCAGCCGCGCCAAGGGCTCGGCGAGCTTTGGCAAATCGTCGGCTTTTGCCTTCCATAACACGCGCTCGATGTGGTAACGGCGCACGTTCTCCAGCATCAACACGGAGCCCGCGGCGCTGGCGGCGATCTGATCGCGCACCGCATCGCGAATCGTCATGGTCGACTCGTCCAGCCAATCGTCGACCAGCGGCACGTCGCACTGCAGGATCTCGCCCAGCCGCGCGGCCACGTTGCCCAGCGATTCCTCGGGCTTGCGCCCCTTGTGGCCGAAGACGATCTGCTTCCAACCATGGTCGCGCCCAAATTGCAGCGTCTGGCGCATCGAGCGCAGCCGGATATCGCCTTCGCCCACCGTTGCGCCCGGCTTGGCGTCGACGTCGCCGCGCACCAGCACGCTGGTTTCCGGCGGCAGTTCGGTCAGCGCGTCGAGCCGCGGGATGGCGGCCAGGTAGTCAGCAAGCGAGCGATCGGGGCGGGCGCCATCGACGTTCAAAAGGATCTGGCACCAGCGGAGCATCTCTTGGGCAGTAACAGGCATTTCGACTTTCTGGGTAGTTCGCTATTCGTCCGTGCCGCCGGCGTCCGCCACCGCCGCCTCGGCCTCCATCTTTTGATACTCTTGCAGCTTTTGCTGATATGCATCCAGTTCAGCTTTGGCCAGGTTCTCGCCGGCCAGCAGGCGCTCGATCTTGCCCGGCAGAGTCTTGGCCAGGTTGGCGTCGTAGCCGATGTGGTAGTCCTGCACGGTGCCATCGGGGCCCAGGATGACCATCGTCGGCAGTCCTTGCACCTGAAACGCCTCGCCGGCGGCCTGCTTCGTGTCGCGCACGATGGGAATAGTGAGCTTCGTCTTGGCGAACGACGCCCGCACTTGCGCGTCGGTGATCGAGATCTCGTCGGTATTCACCGCCAGGATGGCCACCTTGTCGTTGCCCTGGAATTGGTCGTACACCTTTTGCAGATTGGGAAAGCCTTCAAAGCACCAGCCGCACCAGGTGGCCCACATGTCGAGCACGACCACCTTGCCGGCGAGCGATTCGTCCGTGGCGTCGCCGCCGCGATAGTCGACGAAGGAAAACGCCGGCGCCTGTTGTCCCAGCATCGGGGAAGGCGCGTCGGGCGGCGGAGGCAGGAAGCGATTGAGCAGCTTCGCGCCGGCCGGCAAATCGAACGTAAAGGCCGTGGCGTCGATCGGCGCGTCGATTTCCGCCCCCTTGAAGTCGGCGGCGATTGTCGCCTGGGCCAGCGAATACTCTTTGGCAAAGGCATCCGTGGGAAACTCCAACTTCACCAACAGCTTCGTGTCCGGATGGATCCAAAACACGCTCGTACCTTCCGGGCCCTCGATGGCCACGCGATGGCAACGCTGGCCGAGATACTCCTCGTCGGGCAACAGTTTCGGTGTGCCGCCGCCGGCCAGAGAGCGAATCGGATCGTCGGCCAGCAACAAATCCAACTGCGGCAGCTTGACGCCGATCTGTCCGCGCATGGCCTGAACCAGCATCTCGTCGGCTTGCAGTTCGGCCAGCGTCAGCTTTTCCGGATCGGGCTGCACCAGTACCTGGCCCTCCAGCGAATTCACGCTCGCATACAGCCGCTGGCCGTCTCCCAGCACGCTGGCCTCCAGCGCGTGGATGCGAATCATGTTGGGCCGCTCGAAAGCGACGGAAAAGGGAAACGCCGGCGATTTTTGCTGCTGGCCATCGGGCGTGGCGAACTCGAGGTGCAGGTCGCCCGCGTCTTCATAGCTCTTGGCGTTTTGATAGGTGGCCACCATTTCCGCCAGCAGCGACTGCGCATCGATGCCGCTGGGGGTTGCCCTGTCAGCGGCCGCGGGCCTGGTTTGGGCGTCGCCAGAAACGCTTGCCGTGGGCAGCGTTGGGTCGCCTTTGCCGCAGCCAACCATCGCCATCACAAGTGCGCCGCAGAGAAGCGCCAACGCGAGAGCAGGCGATGCGGCGACGCTGGCTGGATTCCTTGCCATGACAGGTTCCTTGCTGTTTGGGTATGTTGCAGGCGGCGGGATGCACGCGCCCCGTTGCGCGGTGGGAAACTGCTGTTGATTATTCGAAACTGAGGCCTCCAGGTAAAGCGCGACTTCTTGACCCCATGCGCGGTCGAGTCCTATGATGGCGCACCGGGGCCGGAAACGCCCTCCTGTCCACCGCGGGTATCGATGCACGTTGTTGCACCGGCCCGCTTCGCTCGCTCCCCGGCGTTGGCCCCGATTTGCCGATGAATACCGCTTTAAGATATGGCGTCGACGCGTCGCTGCGGCTGGAACTGTCCAGCGAGCAGATGGTATCGCATTGCGCAATTCCGCGCGGCGAACCGCTGCTGGATGTGGCCGCCGCGATCGAGCGAGCGCTGGCCGAGCCGATCGAGTTCCCGCCGCTGGC
>JBGSYQ010000383.1:0-11965 GCA_041750795.1 Pirellulales bacterium
CGATGCGCAATCGCCCCGGCAGCAAGTTGGTCGTCTCGCGACACGTGCCCGTTCGTGCCAGCACAAACCAGGTGGATCGCACGCTCGTCGCGCACACTTTCCGCGATTGCCGAAGCATTCACCGCCGAGCCCATCACCACCCGCGCGGATCGGACGGCGCACCTGGTCGCGGCCATGCGCGCGGCGCCCGGCGGGCGCAACCTGGTCGAGATCGGCATGCAGGCGGACATTGAATTGGCTGCCCAGCGCGATACGAGCCAACTCGTGCCGCGCTACGATGCGGCGACGGGGCGTATCGGCGCGTGACAGGCGATCGCGTGACCTTCGAGCTGCCATAGACCGACGCCCGCTGCGCGGGTTACACTTGCGGTTTTCCACCGCCGGTGATTCCGGTAACGGGAAGCCCTTCTGCTGCCAACGTCTTCGCGAGGACGATCGACCGCCATGGACATGGACAAGCTGGTATCGCTGTGCAAGCGCCGCGGATTTCTGTTTCAGTCGAGCGAGATTTACGGCGGCTTGAACGGCTTCTGGGACTATGGTCCGCTGGGCGTCGAGCTGAAGCGGAACGTCAAGGAAGCGTGGTGGCGCGACATGGTCACCGGGCACGACGACCTGGACGTGCTGCCGGGCGCGCCAGAGGCGTTCGAGATGACGGGCCTCGATTGCACGATCATCATGCACCCGCAGGTGTGGAAGTGCTCGGGACATTACGACCTGTTTCACGATTACATGGTCGACTGCCGCGAATCGAAGAAGCGCTATCGCCACGACCAGGTACGCGGCCGCTGGGTGGAAGCCAAGGGGCAGACGATCTTCGTCGCCACGCAATCGGGCGGCGAGGAAGGACTGGCCGAAACGCAGCAGCGTGCGCTCAAGTTTTTCAACTATCGCGGCAAAGACGCCGACGTGCTGCAGTGGCACAGCGGATTGCAGTCGCTCACCACGGTGACGGAGTTTTCGCGCGTGCTAGGGCCCGACGCCAAGGAGTTGGGGACCCTCACCGAGCCGCGCGAGTTCAATTTGATGTTCAAGACCTACGTCGGCGCGCTGTCGGGCGAGGAGGGAGCCGCGTTTCTGCGGCCGGAGACGGCCCAAGGCATCTTCGTCAATTTCAAGAACGTGTGCGACAGCTCTCGCGTGCGCGTGCCGTTCGGCATCGCCCAGATGGGCAAGAGCTTTCGCAACGAGATCACGCCGCGCAATTTCACGTTTCGCTCGCGCGAGTTCGAACAGATGGAGATCGAGTTTTTCTGTCACCCCCGGTCGTCGCCTGAGTGGTATGCCTTCTGGCGCGACCGGCGGTATCAGTGGTATTTGAACCTGGGGCTGGCCGGCGAGCGGCTGCGGCTGCGCGATCACGATCCGGACGAATTGAGCCACTATTCGTGCGGCACGGCCGACATCGAGTATGCGTTTCCGTTCCTGCCGCCGGGCGAATTCGGCGAGCTGGAAGGAATCGCACATCGCGGCGACTTCGACCTGCGCAGCCACATGGAGGGCAAGCTGGTGCGGCAAGGCAACGAACTGGTCGTCGAGATGGACGCCGAGGGCAAGCCGCGGCATCGGGGCAGCGGCAAGGATCTGACCTATCGCGACGACTTGACGAACGAGCGGTTTACGCCGCACGTCATCGAGCCCTCGGCCGGCGCCGATCGCGCCACGCTGGCCTTCCTGTGCCAGGCCTACACCGAGGACGAAGCGCCCGACGAAAACGGCAAGTTGCAGCAGCGGGTGGTGATGAAGCTCCACCCGCGGATTGCCCCGATCAAGGCGGCCGTGTTCCCGCTGGTGAAGAAGGACGGCATGCCGGAAGCGGCGCAGCGGATCTATAAGGATCTGAAGCAGCGGTTCAGCGTGTTTTACGACGAGAAGGGGGCCGTGGGCCGCCGCTATCGCCGCCAGGACGAAGCCGGCACGCCGTATTGCATCACCGTGGATGGCCAGACCTTGCAGGATCAGACCGTAACGGTCCGCGACCGCGATTCGCTGAAGCAATGGCGTGTCAAAGCGAATGACTGCGTGGAGGAAATAACGCGGCTGGTGAATTCGGCGTGACTTGCGTCTCCACGTCAACGATCCGATGGCTGAACCGAGCGATGCATTGCTGTTCGTCTACGGCACGCTGCGACGCGCCACCGACAGCCGCATGCATCGCTACCTGGCCAAGCACGCGGAATTTCTCTGCGACGCGACCATGCAGGGGAAGCTGTACATGGTCGAGCGTTATCCAGGCGTGGTGCCGTCGGCGGAGGCGTCGGACCGCGTAATCGGCGAAGTGTATCGATTGCGCAATGGCGCAAGCATCTTGGCGCAACTCGACGAGTACGAAGGCTGCGGGCCGAACGCGCCGCAGCCGGCCGAGTACGTCCGCCAGAGAGCAACCGTGTATGCGACCAACGGGCAGGCGTTCGAGGCGTGGATTTACCTCTACAATTTGCCGGTGGACCATCTGGTGCGTGTCATGTCGGGCGATTTTCTGGCCGTTTGGCGCGGATAATCGTGGAGAAATCGCTTGACCGTTCGGGACCGGTCCTTCATATTGCCGGGTAATCGTGGTTTCTGCGGTTGTATTGCCGGCTCGATCGGACGGCTCTGTTCGATGGGTTGCCGCTCTTCCAGAGGCTCAGGTTGCTAATGCGACAACACGGCGTCTAACGACACAGCGTCTGGTGTTACCGTGTCTCGCGTTGATGCTTTGAACCTGACCATCCAAGCCCAGCCTCCCAGGAACAGCTCCCCATGATTCGCACGATCACTTTCTGCGCCATGTTATGGTGCCTGACGTCCTCTGTGACAGCGGCGGCGGTGTATCGCGATTTCTTGTTCGGCGTGCAGACGACATCCAACATCGTCTATGGCACCGGGCCAACGAACAACGGCGCTACGACGATGAACCTGACGTTGGATTTGTATCGCCCGACAATGATTGCCACGCCGCTACCCTCCTCGACGCCGGCCATCGCCCTGGTCCATGGCGGCGGATTCATCGGCGGCGACAAGCTGGACATGGCGCCGCTGGCCCAGGCGTACGCCTCGTTGGGCTACGTGGTGGCGTCGATCAACTACCGCATGTACAACGATCTGCCGCCGAATTCGTCGCCGGGCCCTGCCGACGGCTTTACGCCGCCGCCGCCGGGTTTCGATACGTTTCCCGACTTGCAGCTTGGCGGCAACGCGATCAACGCGGCCGTGCAGGACGCGTCACTGGCCATGAATTGGCTGCGGGACCATGCCGCCGACTACGGCATCAACGCAAATCGCATCGGCATCGGCGGCGCGTCGGCCGGGGCGATCACGTCGCTGTTGGTGGGCTACAACAACCCGGGCAACATGCCGCCAACGGTCGTTCTGAGTTTCATGGGCAGCATGTACGGCACCGAAGGAGCGATTCAGCCAGGTGCTCCGCCAGCTTTCATGTATCACGGAGACGTCGACGCGCAAGTGCCGTATGCCGGCGCCGTGGCGGTCGCCGCGCAGATGGCTGCGGTCGGTGTGTATCATCAATTTCACGTCGCGCCTGGCATTGGGCACACGCTCAACGCGGCGATTTTCGGCATGGACTTCGGTGGCGCCACGCTGATACAGCACAACATCGACTTCCTGGCCGACTACCTGGTTCCCGAGCCGTCGGGCCTGTTGCTGCTGGCGGTGGGCGTCCTGGCGCTGGCGGCCGCGCGGAAACGGTCGAAAAGAAACAGCGCGGTGGAACCAGCAGGTCAGAATCTCTGATTCATTCGCATGCAGCCCGCACTAAGCCAGGTTTGTACACTCAACGCGCCGTTGGAGATGGATGTAGCCGACTACGCGGCGGGGAAATGCGCGGCGATCGAGCTGTGGACCGGCAAGCTCGATGCGTATTTGGAGAAGCACTCGGCCGACGAATTGCGGGGGTTGCTGTCGAAGCACGGAGTGGCGGCGCCGGTGGTCAGCTTTCAGGGCGGCGTGCTGGCCAGCCAGGGCGAGTTTCGCAAGCAGCACTGGGATGCGTTTGCCCAGCGGTTGCAGCTTTGCCGGCAACTTGAGATCGGCACGCTGGTCGTGGCCGGCGATATCGGGGGACCGCTGGAGCAGCAGGACATCGAGCGCGTGCAAGCGTCGCTGGTGCAGGCGGCCGAGTTGGCCGGCAGGCATGACGTGAGGGTGGCGCTGGAGTTTCAAGCGCGGGCCGCGTTTGCCAACAATCTGCAGACGGCCGCGGCACTGGTGGCTGAAGTGGATAGCAAGCACCTGGGGCTGTGCCTCGATGCGTTTCACTACTACACCGGGCCGAGCAAGCTGGAAGACCTGGCGTACCTGACGACCCAGAACCTGTTTCACGTGCAGTTGAGCGACCTGGCCGGCGTGCCGCGCGAGCTGGCCAGCGACGCCGACCGCGTGCTGCCCGGCGACGGCGACTTTCAGCTCGAGGCGATCGTGGCACATCTGCAAGCGATCGGTTACGCCGGTCACGTTTCCGTAGAACTGATGAATCCGCAGATCTGGCGCATTCCGCCGCTGCAGTTCGGCGAGGTGGCAATGACCGCGCTGCGCAAGGTGTTGGGGCTGGCGAGCATGGGCTAGCGCCGTTACACGACAGCCGGAAGGCTGGATTCCAACAGGTGCGCTTTGGCGCTGGTGTTCTTGCATCGGGTGCTGTGGGTGCGGATAATGAGTGCTGGCGGCACATGTCTTCGTCGTTGGCCAGACAGGAGGGGCCTATGCGACGGTCATTTTCTGGTTTCGCAATCGGCCTGCTGGCGGCAATTGTTGCGTGCCCGCTGGCGGCTGCGCAAGAGGGCGACCCACATGCGCGTTCCGCGCCGTACTTGCCGACGGACCGACCGATCGTCGTGAAGTCCTCGCCGAAAGTGATCGGCTTTTCGCGCACTGGACCGGCTGCGCCCGCCGCAGCCGCGGCCGAGGATCCGAGCGCCGGCGAAAGCCAGGCGGATCGCGGCAACAATCTTCGTGGCGACGATCGCGGACGAGGGGATCGCGACGAGCGCCGTCGCGGGCATCATCACCATCATCACGGTTACGGCAAGGGACCGATTTATCTTTGGCCGCCGCTGGTGCTGCCGTGGTCGGGCAACTTCGGATACATCCCGGGCTTTCCCTACGACAATCTCGGCTTGCCGTACTATTTCGATCCGAATGCCAACGGCTGGTCTCCCATTCGGCAGCCGGTCGCAGCGCAGCCCGCGGCAACGGCCCCGGCACCGACCGATCCGCTGCCGGACAACGACTCGGTGCGCTCGAAGATCCGCACGACCAACGCCGAGTCGAAGGCACGTGCGGGCAAGTTTGTGGGCTATGGCGACGCGAACTTCGCCAAGCAGAGCTACCTGTCGGCGGCGGAGCGCTACCGCGACGCGGCACGCATTGCACCCGACCTGGCCGAGCCGTATTTCCGACAGGGCATCGCCTTCGTGGCGATGGGCAACTACGAAAGCGCAGCGCGTTCGATTCGCCGCGGCCTGGTGATTCGCTCGGACTGGCGCCACTCGCCGTTTCGTCTGGATCAGATGTACAACGACGACCGGATCACCAAGACCACGCACCTGGAGAATCTGGCCAAGGCGGTGGAAGCCAACCCGCTCGACGCCAATCGGTTGATGCTGTTGGGCATGATGCTCTACTTCGACGGGCAGGCGGCGCGGTCGGAGACGTTTTTTTCCAGCGCCGCGCAACTGGGGGGCAACGACGATCGGCTGCTCGACTATTTTCTGCCGCAGCCCGGCCCCGCCGGCGCGCCGCCCCCTGTCGCTCCGCCAGATCCCGGCGGCAAGCTGGTGTTTTGAGGGGGCTGGAGGCCGGAGGCCGTAGGAAATGCGAGCGCAGCGGCTGTCTCTTCTTCCCTCCAGCCTACGGCCTGCTCATGCCGCTTCCAGGTCGGCGGGTTTGACGGCCTTGTTTTCCCACAGTTCGGTCCACAGGCAGCCGGCCCACGAGAAGCCGACGCCATAGCCGGCCAGCAGTGAACGCGTGCCGCGGCGCAGGCGGCCGTCGCTGCGCAACTCGTTGATGACGATGGGCAACGTCGAGGAGACCGTGTTGCCGAAGTCGCGCAGCACGGTGGGCATGCGCGATTCGTCCATGTGCATCTCCTGCCGCAGGTTTTCCAACAGCTTGTGCGTGGCCTGGTGTACCAGGTAAAGATCGACGTCCGCATCGTCCACCTTGGCGCGCTTGAGCACTTGCTCGAGCGTTTGCGGCACGGTGTCGATAGTGAGCTTGATGAGGCCGGGACCGTCCATGTACAGCTTGCTGCGCCAGCGCCACTTGGTGCGTGGTTGCAGCGCGGTGGCAGCGGGGCGAGCACCGCCGGAATTGACCATCAGGGCGTCGCCAGCGCTGCCGTCGGTGCCGAAAGTGAAGCCCGAGAGCGACGGGACGTCGACCGACTCGATCAGCGTGGCCGCGGCGCCATCGCCAAAGATGGTGCGCAGCGAGCGATCCTCGGCATCGATGTATTTCGAGTAGGTTTCGGCAGTGATCAGCAGGATGCGCTGGGCCGCGCCGGAGCGAATCAGCCCTTCGGCCAGTGACAAGCCGTAAACGAAGCCCGAGCAGCCGAGATTGAAATCCAACGCGCCGGCGCTGGTGGGCAGGCCGAGGCGATGCTGCATCAGGCAACTGGTGGTGGGCAGCGGATAGTCGGGAGTCTGCGTGCAAAGCAGCAGAAAATCGACCGTGCTGGGGTCGATGGCGTGCTCGGCAAACAGTTTTTCGGCCGCCGCCACGCCCAGGTCGCTGGCGCACTCGTCGGGAGCAGCGATGTGCCGGCTGCGAATGCCCGTTTTGGCGTAGATCAGGTCCAGGTCCCACTTGGGGAACAGGGCACTCAGATCGTCGTTGGTTTCCACCCGTTCGGGCAGGTGGATTGCGATCGGGCCGATTGCCGCGTACTTCACTGCCTTATGCCCCAGGGTCTCCGAACCGCCACTCCACAGGCCCCCGATCATACCCGTTGGATGCCGCTCGCCGCAAGGTTGACGTGCCGTCGCCGCGGGCCTGCCGGCCATAGCTTTAGTACCCGCGGCGGGGCTGTCGGGTCACGCGGCAGCCTTCGCTTCGGCCATCCGAGCCCGAATGGCCAACGCCACCACCATGGCCGCCACGAAGTAAACCAGGGTTGTGGCCATGGCGATGCCATCGACGCCGAACCAATGCATCAATACATAGTCGGCGACGACGTTGAGCGCCAGGCACAGCGCGCCGACGCGCAAGACGGTTTGATTGGCGTCCAATGCGCTGAGCAAACGCGCTCCTAACATCACCAACACGTAGAACGGTATCTGCAGCGACAGGTAAATCTGTACGCGACTGACCGCCGCGGTGGTCTCGGGCGTGAACGCGCCGCGCTCGAACAGCAGGCGAATCATCGGCGCAGCCGCCAGCGCCAGTACGACGACGATGGGGACCGTTCCGGCCACGATCAGTCCCGCGTAGCCGCGAATGGTGCGATCCAGATCGTTCCAGCGGCCCGAGGTGATCAGTCGAGAAAAGCGCGGCAACAACACCGTGCTCAAGCTGACCGCGACGATCGACAGCACCAGCGCCACCAGCTTGCCGCCATAGTTGAGCACCGACACGTTGCCGCTGCCCAGGCTGGCCGCCATCGACTGGTCGACCACGGCCGACGCGCTCAACAGCAACGTGCCCACAACCATCGGCCAATAGCGCCTGCCAACGTCGCGCAGCGCCGGATCCCAGCCAGGCCGGCTGGGTCGAGGCAACAGCCCCGCACGCGCCGAGGCGGCCAGCAGCAACAAACTCTCCAGCACGAACCCGGCCACGGTGCCCCAGGCCAGTGCTTCGATGCCATAACGCTCTTCGAACAGCACGAGGCCCAGAAGCGTGCCCAGCGGCACGGCCACCGGGGCGACGGCCGTGGCGACAAAACGCTCGTGCGCGTTGAGCACCGCGCCGACGATCGACGAAATGCCGCTGACCGCCAGGACACTCAACAACAGGTAGAGCAACCGGCAGGACAGCGCCAACTTGGCCTCGTCGAAGTTGGATGCCACCACGCGCAACAGCAGCGGCGCGGCCAGCGCCAACAGGAGGCAAACGATCAGCAACAGCACCATCCCGGCGGTCAACACTGCGCCGACCAGTCGGCGCGCCGCGGCCGGCGATTGCAATTCGTAGACGCGCAGGTAGCTGGGGATGAAGGCCGAGGCGAACGAGTGCCCCAGCACGGCCACGCCGAACGAGGGGATCATGAAAGCGATCAGAAAGGCATCCAGTTCGTCACCGGCGCCGAATTGCCGCGCCACCAGCCAGTCTTTGGCCAGGGCCGCCAACTTAATCAGCACCGTGGCCACGCCCAGCATCGCGACAGCCGTGAGCGCACGAAGATTTCCGGTCGCCAGTGGCTCGTCGGGCGGGGGAAGCGCCGATTCGCTGCTCATGGCGACGGTCCACCCTGTTTCGGCTCTGCGGGCTGGACCGTGAGCAAGTAAGGCTGCTTGCTCCAGGTCCAGGTGTCGAGCGCTTTGCGAAAGACAAACTGGTTGCAGCCGGGTCCGCCGCCACACGTCACGAGTCGCTCGAGCACGTAACCTCGCGGCTGATAGAAGGCAAAAACCTGGTCCGGCATGGCCGTTTCGAACGGGTAACCGCCGATCCAGTCCAGGCAATCGTGCCACCACGACATGCCGCGCGAGCTTTTGTAGTTCCGATAGCGAGCCAGGGGATGGCGCAGCAGCGTCAGATCGCGGGCCAGTCCCTTGGCCACTTGCACCGCGATCAGCACCGCGGCCAGCGGCCAGCGCAGCGGCCGGGGCAACGTCACGTACGTGCGCTTGAGCCACGTGTGCAGCGGCGTCCAATAGCGCTGATGATTGTAGATGGCCAGAAACAACCGCCCGCCGGGCGCGACCGGAATGGCGATGTTGTCCATGGCTTGCCAGAGGGCGCCCGTGTGGTGCAAGACGCCCCAGGAGTAAACGACGTCAAACGCGCCCAACCGCGTAAGATAATCGCGATCGAGTACCGACGCTTCGTCGACGGTCCAGTCGGCGTCGCCGGGAAAGTACCGCTCGCGCACGGCGCGCGTGCAGGCGACCGACTGCGGGTCGTAGTCGAAGGAGTGAACGCGCGCGCCGAGCCGCCGGGCGGCCAGGCTGAACAAGCCGCTGCCGGATCCCGCGTCGAGGAAGGAGGTGCCCGCCAGGTCGTCGACGCCGAGCATCTCGCGCAGGCTGCGCTCGGCTTCGGCGATGCGCTGGTCGTCGAGCGTGCGGAGGAAGCGTTGCCAGTTCTTGCCGAACTCGAAGCGCTGGCCGCCGGCGACTTCCTGTGCAAAGTTCGACATGAACCGTTCGTCCCGCTACGGTGAAGTTCGGTCGGCGTGCGAGCCCGCGGTCGACGCATCGATCGCGCGTGATCGATCCGGCCGCCTGGCGACGACGCACGTTGAAGGATCGGCCGGCCGGATCATCCGGTTGCCTATTTCCACTCCATTTCGTGGTTGCCGTCAACCGAAATTACAGTGGGAATGATTCACAAACGGGACGCCAGGGAGGGTGCCCCCCCGTGGGCCTCGCATATCTAAAGTACCTATACCTTGCCCATTTCTCCAAGCCGGTGGGCGATCGCGCGTTGTATCAGGCGATTGGTCGGCTGCCGGCACGCCGGATTTTGGAGATTGGTATCGGTTCTGCCGATCGCACCATGCGTCTGGTCAAGCTGGCCCGGCAAATGGCCGGCGGCGAACCGGTGCGCTATGTGGCGATCGACATGTTCGAAGGCCGGGGGTCCGACCAGCCGCGGGGACTTTCGCTGAAAGAGACGCACCGCCTGCTGGCGACCACCGGCGTGCCGACGCAATTGATCCCCGGCGAACCGGCCCCAGCGCTGGCCCGTGCGGCCAATGCGCTGGCGAACATGGACCTGGTGCTGATCTCGGCCCAGCACGACGCGACGTCGCTGGCCGGCGGCTGGTTCTACGTGCCGCGCATGCTGCACCCCGGCACGCAAGTATTCCTGGAGACGCGCGCCACCGACGGCGGCACCTCACTGCGGCTGATGCCGGCCGCGGAAATTGAAGTACTGGCCACCAGCACCCGCCGCCGCGCGGCGTAGGTTGGTCGCGTCGGCCATCGTTCTCCATATCGTCGAAGCGAACATCTGGCGAACCCGCCAGAAGAGCTCGTAACAGTATTCGTGGCTTCACGTCGTCGCATCCTCGACCAGCCGAATCTCCTCGTCCGTGAGGTCGTAAAGCGTGCAGGCCATCGGATCGCCGATAGCCGAACTCGCAGAAACTGGAGAACCAGGCGGTCGCAGGTCGTGCCTTGGTGCGCAAGGTGTTGTTGATTGAGGCATTGCGACGCGAGAACCAGAATCTCGCCGGCAGTTCGGCGTGCGGGGGCTGCTCTGCCCGGGGATTGCCTGAACCGGTACAATAAATCTGCGTACTACCCGAATAGAGTAGAGCGGATGGCGATCTTCCTTTGCGGCGGCGGTGGCCATGATTCAGAAGAGCGAGCCTTCGAGCAGCGCTGAAACGCTCGACACGGCTATCGCCGACGTCTCCAGCAACTCCAGGCCGACGTGCCACCACGTGGGCTTCATGGAGGGGAGCGGGCCGCAGCTTGCGACCGAAACGGCCAACCTGTTGCGCAACCGCCTGCGGGCGGCCGCCGGCGTGCTGTTTCTGGCATTCGGGGCGTTTTTCGTCTGGCGGCTGACGACCCCGGTGGACCTCGGCACACGCGATTCGTTCACCTTCTACGCCCATTTTGCGGTCACCGTGGTCTTGGGTAGCGCGCTGGTGCTGTTGTGCCGCACCTGTGCGATTCACCTGAAGATGCTGCGCGTGTACGAGCTGTTCATCTTCGGCATGCCGGCGGCCTATTTCCTGGTTCACCAGTACGACAGCGCCGCGGTGCTGACGCGATACGGCGTCCTGGTCAGCCCGTTGCCGTATTGGCTGGGATTGGTTTTCACTTATGGCATGTTCATACCGAACACGTGGCGCCGCGCCGCGGTGGTGGTGGGCACGATGTGCCTGTTGCCGATCGTGTTGGCCGTCGTGCTGGTTTGGACCAATCCCGAGTATGCCGCCGCGTTGCGCAAACATCCCGGCATCATGACCGACATGGTCATCATGATGGGCGTGGCCTTTGTGAGTTGCGTGTATGGCACGCACATGATCAATACGCTGCGCAGCGAAGCCTTCGAGGCCAAGTTGCTGGGGCAGTACCGGCTGTGCCGGCCCATCGGTTCGGGCGGCATGGGCGAGGTCTTTCTGGCCGAGCACCAGATGATGAAGCGTCCCGTGGCCATCAAGCTGATTCGACCGAGCAAAGCGGCCGACCCGCAAGCCTTGGCGCGTTTCGAGCGCGAGGTGCGTGCCACGGCCAAGCTGTCGCATTGGAACACGATCGAAATCTTCGACTACGGGCGCAGCGAGGACGGCACGTTCTATTACGTGATGGAATACCTGCCCGGCATGAGCCTCTCGGAGTTGGTCGAGCGGCACGGTCCCTTGCCGCCGGCGCGGGCGATCCATCTGCTGGCGCAAACGTGCGACGCGCTGTCCGAAGCGCATGCCCACGGGCTGATCCACCGCGACATCAAGCCGGGCAATATTTTCTCGGCCTATCGGGGCGGCACGCACGACGTGGCCAAGCTGCTGGATTTCGGCCTGGCCAAGCCGATTTCGGCCGAATCCGAATCGATCCAACTCACGCAGGAGGGCTCGATCACCGGTTCGCCGCTGTTCATGTCGCCGGAACAAGCGTTGGGCGACAGCGAACCTGACGCCCGCAGCGACATCTATTCGTTAGGCGCGGTGGCGTACTACCTGCTGACCGGCGCTCCGCCGTTCGATGGCGACAAGCCGATGCGCGTGATATTGGCTCACGCCCACGACCCGGTGGTGCCGCCTTCGCACCTGCGGCCGGACGTGCCGGCGGACCTGGAGGCCGTGGTGCTGCGGTGCCTGGCCAAGAGCCCGGCCGAGCGGTTT
>JBGSYQ010000384.1:0-10583 GCA_041750795.1 Pirellulales bacterium
CGGGCAGCTCGCGCAGCCGCACAGCGCGGCGCTCGATCAGTTGCTGCTCGCTGTCCGGCGCGGCGTCCGTTTCCGCGGCGCCAGCGTCGCGCACGCCGATCGCGGCACAGCAGGCGCAGGCCAGTGACACCAGCGCGACACGTCGCGGCCAGCTTGCAGCCCGTAAAAATGCCACGACGGCATTTTTCAACAGACTGCTTGGCTGTCGCAGGATGGCGGAATCGGCGCTGGGCATCTGGCATTCTCCGCAGTCGGTCCAGCGCGCCGGTGCCGTCACGCTACTTCGAGTTCGCGTACGACGGCGCGTTGATATCGGTGTCGGAGATGATCTGGTGAACGAATTGCACCCTCGGTTGAACCTTGGCGTCGGTGCCGCGAACCGTTTGCGGTACGTAGCGGACGTAGGTCTTGGCCAGCGCGTCGTAGAAACGGTCCCCCTTCTGGAAGATCGGCCGGTATTCGGCCATCTCGCCGAACCAGGGCGGGCCGAGCACCTGGGCGGGGATCCAATGCCCCTTGCCTTGCTTGTCCAGCAGGTAGAACTCGGGATAGTCGTGACTGTCGACCCACACCGTGCGCGCCGGAATGCCCGACAGCCGGCACATGCCTACGAACAGAGCGCTCATCTCCTCGCAATCGCCACAGCGATGATCAAGGGCGTGCATCGCGCCGCGAAAATCGCCGTTCTCGAACTTGACGTTGTCGCGAGTCCAGGCCCAAAATGACTTGACAGTTTTCCACGCGCCTTGGTCCTGCGTCTCGCGGCGCAGCGATTCGGCCAGCTCGATCATCTTCGGATTGTCGATGTCGACTCCGGGCGGAATGCCGGCCAGTTGCTCGCGCATTTCGGGCGGAGCGCCGCGCGGCGTCGCCAGCTCTTCGCCCGGCATGGCAAACCGGGTGCGATAGCGCGTGATCTCGTACATCCGCTCGACATAGGCCGATCCGCCTTTGGGAATCTGCGACACCTGGAATTTCAAGACGGTCGCCTGCCCCTTGAGCACCTGCTCGCTCACCCGGCTGCCCGGGCTGAGCTCCTGGCTGAGCAAGCGCACCTGCTGCTCGGGCCAGTTCATCGGAATCGGTCCGGTCGCCACCACGCCCTTGGCCGCGGCGTCGGGCGCGTCGATGCGAATCGCCCACTTGAAGCGATACGTGCGCGGGTCGGTCAATTCGAGCGCGGGATCGGGGCGGGCATAGCGATTCTTCGCAGCCAGCGGCACCTTGGCGGCGGAGCGCTGCACGGCGCCCGCCGTGGGGCCGGCAGCTTCCACAGACGGCTCCGTGGCGCGCGCCGAAGCCAACGCCAGCCACATCATGCCGGGCAAGACCATCGCCCCGGCAATCCATCGCACGGCAAGCCGACGACGATCCATAATGGCGAAGTAAGTCGTTATTTTGCGAGCCGTGCGAAGCTTTGCTTCGCACTTGGCGAGGCCGAAAAACGCCACGACGGCACTCTTCAACAGGCTGATCGGCTCTCCGCAAACATGGTGGAACACCTGTTGCTACCTCAACGATTCATTCCAGGGTCAACGCACTGGCCTATGGCCACCACGACCAGTGTCAATATGGATAGTATGTTTAGCTTGGGCAAGATTGTCAAAACTTACGGGAATTCCTCGGCCAATTCGTCGCGGACGCGCTGCCGCGATGCGCAGCGCTAGCGGCTCTCGCGTGCTCGTCGGCGCAAGGCAGGGCGGCTGGCGGACAGAAATGCGATCGGCAGCGCCGTGGCGCCGTCGAGTGACAACTCGGCCAGCGCCTGGCCCAGCACGCTGGTGAACTTGAAGCCGTGGCCCGACAAACCCGCTGCGAACACCACGCCCGGGCGATGAGGATGTCGGTCGACGACAAAGTGCTCGTCTGGCGTCATCGTATACATGCAGGTCGTGTGTTCGGTACGCCGGGTTGTCGCCTCGATCAGGTAGCGCGACACGAAGTTGGCCACCTGGCCGAAGTCGATCGGATCGACGTCGCGGTTGACGTGCAAGGGATCGTCGACCACCAGGCCGCCGCTGTGCTGCCCCACTTTAACTCCGGCCGCGTCGATCTCGGGCACGCCGTAAAAGCAGCCGTCGGCCAGATCGTAAAGGAAGGCTGGGCACCCTCGTGCGGCCTGATAGACGTCGCTGCGCGCGGCAAACCAGTAGAGCGGCTTGCGGCGCACCTCGAAGGGTATCTCCAGCTCGCCCAGCAATTGGCTCGCCCAGGCGCCGGCCGCAATCACGAGCCTGGCGGCCGAGTAAGTTCCGCGATCGGTTTCCACGAGGAAGCCCGTGCCGTCGCTGCTCCAACGGCGGACGGTCTCGTCGGTGTGCAGTTCGGCGCCAGCGCGCACGGCTTCTCGTGCGTGCAGATCGACACAGCGCTCGACCAGCAGGTAGCCGGCGCCTCGTTCGAGAACGGCCTCGCAGCCATCGGGCACGTGGAAACCGGGAAACTCGGCGGTCACTTGCGCGGCGGAGAGATCCTCGACGTCCAGCGCGTGACGCCGGGCGCTTTCGCGCACCCCGGCCAGCACCACGCCGTCGGCCGGACCGACCTGCAGCAGCCCGCATTGGTGAAACAGCGTTTCACCGGTACACTGCTCCAGTTCGCGCCAGCCGTCAAACGCCCGCTCGACCAGCGGGACGTAGTCGGGATGCTCGAAATAGGCCCGGCGAATCAGCCGCGTCTGCCCGTGCGAGCTGCCACGATCGTGGCCGGGAGCGAAGCGCTCGATGCCCAAAACACGACCACCACGCTGGGCCAGGCGCCACAGCGCGGCCGAGCCGACGCCTCCCACGCCAAGCACGATTGCGTCATACGCGGCCATGAGCGTTTCGCCTGTTGCGGGACGGTTGCCTTGCGGATTCTTGCCGGCCTCGCCGAAGTATCCCCATGCTGGCGGTCGAATGGGCGTCGGTCAAGCGCTTCTCGTGAGAGGAACCGCAGACACCGATTGGCCGCCGATGCGCTGCCGTGGGACGTCCGACCGAGAGCGACTGAATTCTGTCGGTCAAACCGTCGATAACGGATTGAAGCTACCGGAGGGCGGAAATGGAGAGCCCAGGCGCTCCTTCGCCAGACTGGTGTTGCGTGGCGAACGATCTGCCGGCACAATTCGCCCCCGCGGTAAACTTGCCGTGTGCTGAAAAACCTTCGATCGCCAAGATGCCAGACGTTTCCACCATCAAGCGACCCGCCGGCACGGCCACTCCGGCGGAAGTTGCCGAGCAGCGACTGCGACAGAGCCCGTACTTCTATTTGAAGTCGCTGCGTTGCCGTTTTGATTCCGGCGTGCTCACGCTGCAGGGCCGGGTTCCATATCGCCCGCTGCGACAGGTGGCCGAAGCGATCGTGGCCCGCGTCGACGGCGTCCAGCGCGTGGCCAACGAAGTGGAAGTGATCGACCCGGGCTATTCGCTGCCTAACGTCGCTCCAGCGGTGCGAACTGCCGGATAATGGCCTTTGCGACGCGCAAGCCATCGAGCGCCGCACTGACGATGCCACCGGCATAACCGGCTCCTTCGCCCACGGGATACAGACCCCGCACGCCCGTGCTTTCGAGCGTCGCGGCGTCGCGCAAAAAGCGCACCGGCGCGCTGCCTCGTGCTTCGGGCCCCACCAGCGTGGCATCGCGCAAAAACTCGCCCCGCCAGCGACGGTCCAACAACGGCAGCGCCCGATCGAGCGCCGCGACCACCTGCGGCGGAACGAGCTCGACCAGGTTGGCGGCGACGAGCTCGCGCGGATAGCTGGAATGCAGCTTGCCCGTGCTCACGCGGCGTTCCATGAAGTCGCGCGGCGTCTGTATCGGGCAGCGGTATTCGCCCCGGCCCAGTTCGAAGGCGCGCTGCTCGTACCGACGCTGCAGCATCATGCCGGCCAGCGCGTGGTCGGAGCCGAAGTGCTCGGGCTCCAGCGTGATCATCAGCCCGCTGTTGGCATACTGTGAATCGCGCCGCGACAGGCTCATGCCGTTGGTGCAGAAGGAACCGGGTTCCGAGACGCTGGGCATGACGTAGCCGCCGGCGCACATGCAGAACGTGAACACGTTGGTCGGTCCGCGTGCAACCATCGTATAGTCGGCCGCGCCCAGCTTCTCTTCCAGCCGGGCGGCGCCGTACTGATATCGGTTGACCTGCTCCTGCGATTGCTCGACCCGCACGCCGATTTGGAACGGCTTGGGCACGATCGGCACGCCCCGGCGATGCAGCATCTCATACGTGTCGCGCGCGCTGTGTCCAATGGCCAGGACCACGACGGAGGCGGCCATGAGGCCCGACGAGGTGACCGCGCCGCGCACCTGCCCTTCGCTCACGTCGAGATCGTCCAGCCGGCATTCGAAGCGAAACTCGCCGCCCAGCGCGAGGATGCGGCGCCGCAGTTCCTTGACGATCCCCGGCAAACGATTGCTGCCCAGGTGAGGACGATGATCGTAGAGCACCGACGGATGACCCTTGCAGTCGGCGAACAGTTGCAGCACACGGCGCACGTCGGGGCCCGAGTTGCGGCACGTGAGCTTGCCGTCGCTGAACGTGCCGGCGCCCCCCTCGCCAAACAGATAGTTGCTCTCGGGGTTGTGCGGTCCGCCGGCGTCGAAGGCGCGCATGTCGGCAATGCGCTCGCGCACCGGCCGGCCTCGTTCGAGCACCAGCGGCCGATAGCCTTGCTCGGCCAGGAAGTATGCCGCGAACGCGCCCGCCGGACCCGAGCCGACGACGAGCGGTCGATCGCCCAGCGGCTCATCTCCCGGAGGCGGCATCTCGAACGGCGGCTCGTGAAACAACTCGGCCGTAACCGCCGCGGTTCGCCGAGCGGCACGCTCGACCAGCGCCGCCTCGCGCTGCCTCAGCGTGACTTCCAGCGAGTACACGTACGACGCGTCCGACTTGTCGCGCAGGTCGAGACTCTTGCGCAAGATGCGCCAGCGCTCGATGTCCGCCGGCAGCACGTCCAAAGCCCGCGCCGCGCGATCGGCCAGCGCCGCTTCCGGCTCGTCGATGCTGGTGCGCAGATTTGACAGACGTATGGACATGCCGTTACCGTCGACCGAAAAATGACTTCTCCGCTTGTTCGTGCCACTGGTGGCGCACGCCACCAGTGCAATTCAACTACGGGACTTGCGGGCAACGGAGCCCGATGACACTGGTGGCTGCCGCCACCAGTGAGCGTTTACGGAAACAAATTTTGAGTCATGCCCTTACCGTTCCCGATTCGCACCGCGGCCGCACGTGTTACCCGGTTATCGCTCGAGCGCCGCGGTCATGCGATGCGTTGGCACGGGGCGGCCGGGGCGGAAGCTTTGCACGACGTTCCAGGCGGTTTGCGCAGCGAACGAGCCGCAGGCGGCCTCCACGGCACTGCGCACTTCGGCTGCCAACTCCTCCGGATCGAGCGCCACACGCGCGTTGACAATCAGGTTGGCCTCGCACACCTGGCAATTCGACGGCAACGACAGCTCGGGCTGCGACCGGCTGCTCACCAGATTGGCCACGCCGAAAAAACCTTCCCACAGACCGATCACCTTGAGGTGGGCCGTTTCGGCGTCGCGCCGGGCCAGCGCCGCGGCCAGGCGGCGAATGACGTTCAACAGCAACTCGTCGAGCAAAAGGGGTGCGGAGGCCGTGACCTTCAGGCTGGCGTTCAACCACCCCAACTCCGCCTCGCCCTCGGCATAGGTATCGTAGTCCAGCTCGAGGATGCGGCGGCCGAACGAACCGCGCTGCCGGAGAAACTCATCCACCGCGTCGAAGCCTTCCTCCGTGCGGGCCGAGACGCGCAGTTGCGGCGTCGTGGGAAATTCGGCGCTAAGCAGCGCGCTCAGTTCGTCGGCCTGCTCCGGCGACAGCTCGTCGATGCGGTTGATCAGTATGAAATCGGCTTCTTCGAGCTGCTTGCGAAATATGTAAGCTGCCTTGGGCGAAAAGCCGGATCGCTCGTGGGGCTTGAGGATGCGCAGGCCGTGACTGGGCTTGAGGATCACCGCGTAGGGCGCGATGTCGAATTGTCCCTGGTGCAATTGCGCCAGCGGCTGCACCACCGTGGCCACCAGGTCCGTGCAACTGCCGACTGGTTCGGCCAGCACGACGTCGGGCCGGGCGTCGGCCTGCAAGCCGTCGACCGTGCTGAGCAACTCGTTGAAGTTGCAGCAGAAGCAGGCACCCGCCACCTCGCCGACCAGGTGCCCCTGCGAGCGCAGCGCGTGGGTATCCACCAGATCGGCTGCCTGATCGTTGGTGACGATGCCCACCTTCAAGCCTTGCTGCTGATAGCGGCGCGCCAGCGCGGCGATGGTCGTCGTTTTTCCGGCACCCAGAAATCCGCCCACCATCACGAATTGCATGCGTTTCATCAATTAGCTACCGAGGGGATCCGCGGGACACCGCGAGCGTTCGAGCCGGATCAGGAGTCGCACCGAGCGAGTGCCCATTATCCCCGACGGAGCGGCTCGGTTTCAAGCGCGGGATACGAGGGAACCCCCGCAGGGTGGAACGGTTTCATGCATCGGTTCGCCAGGCGGCCTTATAGCTGCGGCCCAGCGTGATGATGCGGTGCAGCAGGCTATCGTAGTCAATGCCGACCGCTTCGGCACTTTCGGCCATATCCTCGCCGTACGAGAGGTTCGGGTTCGGATTGGCTTCCAGCACGTAGGCCCGGCCGTCGTCGGCCAGTCGCAGATCGATGCGGGCATAGCCGGTCAGAAACAACGCGCGATAGGTGCGGGCACATTGTTTGAGAACGGCCGATTCCACGCCGTCGGGCAAGGTATCGGCGAGGGCAGTTTTCACGCCGAGCTTTTGCTGATACTCGTAGTCCCATTTCACCTTGGCGGTGGCGATCAGCGGCACGCGATCGCCCGACTTGGTGAACTGCATCTCCCAGATCGGCAACGTCTGCAGTCGCTGGTTGCCCAGCACGCCCACGTACAGCTCGCGTCCTTCGATGTACTCCTCGACCAGCGCGTCGGACTGCACGTGCTGGTGTACGAACTCGACGCGGTCCTTGAGCTTGTCGTCGCTGGTGACGATCGACGCCTGCGAGATGCCCAGCGAGGCCTCTTCGCTGACGCTCTTGACCACCAGCGGATAGTTGAGCCGCTTGACCGGCTTGACCGTCCGCTTCATCGGATAGACGACGAACTTGGGCGTGAGAATGCGGTGATAGGCCAGGATCTGCTTGCACAGCGCCTTGTCGTGCGCCAGCATCAGGCCGCGCGGGTTGCAGCCGGTGTAGGGTTGCCGCAGCAGCTCCAGGTAACTGACGACGTGCTGATCGTACAGCGCGATGCCGTGAAACTCTTCGAGCATGTTGAAGGCGATGTGCGGCTTCCACTGCTCGATTTCCTTGCGGATCTTACCCAGGTCGTCCGAGACACCCAGGGGCCGCACGTCGTGTCCCATTTCGCGCAGCGTGGTGACGACGTCGAATTCGCTCTTCCACTCGAGGATCTCCTTTTCGGAGAAGCCGTCGAGCGTGGCCGGGGGCACCAGATCCTCGTGGACCAGCACCAGGATGCGCATTTTTTTGTACGGGCGACGCTGTCGCTTGGACTTGGTCACAGGGCTACCCGATGATGTCCGCCATGAATGTAATTCATCGTTTGCACCGTCACCAGCGCCAGGGCGTCGCGCTGGGCCTGTTCGACCGGCCGGTCGAGCCGCAAATTCAACTCGCGGCAGCGCTCGATCATCTCTCCCAGCACCTGGTCGATAATATACTGGTATTCGCCGGTCCAGTGCGCGACCGTTTTGCGCAGCTCGCTGCGATTCTTGCGCAAGAACGACGCCGCCGATGGCTGTCCGGCCGCATTCGCGCTGTCGGAAAACAACTTGCGCAAATGCTGGTCGTACAAATTCGGCAGCGCAAATCCATATAGCTCGCGACGTTTCGCGTAGTGCTCGCCCAACGTCTTGCGCAGCTTGCGCAGCGGCTCGACGTGCTCGCGCGAGTTCACCAGTGCCCGCTCGCCGCGAATCTCTTCCATCAACGCGGCCACGTATTCCAGCTTCTTGATCACCGGCCAGCCTTCGTAGGTGGCGCGCCACGTCGATCGCGGCTTCAGCCACACGGCAAACGTCTCCGCGAAATCTTCCGCCGGATGCGCCTGCGCATACGAGGGCTCCAGGTGCAAGACGTAGTTCTTGCTGTACGGCTTGGGATGATAGTATTCGGGATACGGCTGCGTGAACTTGCCGAACAGCTTGCGATAGCGCTCGCGGCGATGCAGCCGATAGGCACTGTCCACCGCGTGCCCCGTCTCGTGTCGCAGGATGCGCAGGCACCAGTCCTCGCTGCCCCCTTCGACTTCCAGCAACTGCTTGCGCTCCAGCGCCGCCAGTCGCGGATGCGCCAGGTAGAACGGTATCGCCACGCCGGGCACCCCGTCGGGCGAGAACCACTCGTCGGACAGCCAGAAGTGCGGCCGGAATCGCAGGCCGCGATACTCCAGCTCCTCATAGAGGCGCTCGATGCGCTCTTCCAGCACCGTGCCTTCGATCTCCAGGCCCAGATCGCACACGCGCCATTTCAGCAACTCCTCGTCCGACAGGCTGACCCAAGGCGGTTCCTTGCCGCGATGGCCGTTGCTGCGGCTGCGTGGTGCGTGCTTGCGATTCTTGCTCTTCACGTTCTCTCAGAAACGCTCTTCGGCAACACGGGCCGGATAGGTGGCTGGTAACGTCGGCAGCCAGCAACATTCGGACCTGAGCGGGCCGGCTTTGGCGTACCCTTGGAGTTATGCAGTGCGGGAAACAAGGACGCGAGCCGTCGCCGTCCTGCTGCCACGAGTGCGGCGCGATCCCCAACGGGAACCGGGCCGATGCAAGGCACAAAAGCCTAGCACAAACCCATCGCGCCGCGACGGCAAAAACCTGCCCGCGGCCGATGGTCGGTCCATTCTAACAGCATTCGAATCGCGGTGAAGGGACGATCGACCGGGCGCCGCTCGACGGGGTCGATCTCGCACCGGTTGCACGCCGGCAGGCCGCTACTCGGCCGGCACGCTGCCGGGTGATTCCAGCGTCACGGCCATGACGACCGGCGCCGTGCGATCCGCACCCTTGACGAATTCCAGCCGATCCAGCGATGCATCGCGGCGGGGTCGGATGACCAGGTAGCGGATCTGCTGTTGGCGCAACAGGAACGCCAACTCCGAGCCGGGGACATCCACCTGGCGGATATAATCGGCAAAATGCTCACCGTTGACCAGCGGGTGGTCTTCGCTCGCGCCGTCCGCATAGTGCAGCCGCACGATCAGCGAAACCGTACGCTCGCGGGTCGCCGGATAGCCCCAGCCGCTGACCCCGCTGAGCAGGTGAATGGCGCCCACCGGGCCACCACAGGGCAGTTCCACGCGGCGCGGCATGGTGCGGCAGACGGCGCCCAGCGAGCCTTCCAGCAGGATCACGTTGGGCGTCTGGCCGTCGCGCGGATCGATGAGGTGGAAGGGCACGCCTTGGACCGTCCGCGGCGACCAATCGTCGAGCAGCAGCCGCTCGACGCCGTTGCGCTTGTCGTTGAACATCCCCTGGGCGCTGGAAATCGTGGCCGCTTTCGACAAATCGAGCGGCAGAAACCGGCCCCGCTCGGTCAAAAACTCGAGCAAATCGCGCAGCTCGTCGCGCGTGGCCTGCTTCTCCAATCCCTCGGGCATCAGCGACTTCGTCGAGCGGACCAGTTCTTCGACGTCCTCGCGCAGCACGGTGGTGCGCTTGGCTTCGGCATCCAGGATTTCCAGCGCGGTCTTGGATTCGCTGGCCAGCAAGCCATTGACCAGCCGCCCGTCCGTGGTGACCACCGTATAGGTCTGAAAATTGCCCTCGACGCTGCGGCTGGGGTCGAGGATATGGGTGAGCAGCTCTTCCTTGGGATGGACGGCCGAGCCGGTCAGTTCCGGGCCGATGCGATCGCCCTCGCCGGAGTGGACGTGGCACTTGGAACAATGCTTCTTGAACACCAGCTTGCCGGCGGCCGCATCGCCCGTTTCGCGTGCCACCGGCAACAGCTCTTCGAGCACCTGTTTTCGATCGGCGCTGGGCAATGTTCCGCCGGCAGCCAGCAGCGCCCGCGCCCGATCGCGAAGTCCCCTGTCCGGATGGTTCGCCAGCATTTGCTTCTGATCGAGCGAAAGCTCGCCAGTCTGCACTTGCTGCGAGTCGAACCCCTCCAGCAAGGCGCGCGTCGACTGCGGCCGGCCCAACAGCACCGAGATCGCGGCGGCGCGGTTGGCCGGCGTCAACCGGCCGAAGCGCGCGACCACGAGCGTTCCAAGCTGGGGTGCTTCGCTGCGCTCGAGCGCACGCAGCAATGCCACGGCCAACGACGGCGGCGTTCGCGGGGTCACGCGGTCCAGAATCGACTCGACCGGTTCCGCGTCGGCCGGCGATAAATCGACGAGATCGCGAGCCGCGGACAATCGTTCCGCGTCGTCGCGCGAGGGGTCGTCCAACTGCGCGAGCAGTTCGGCCTGCACGGTGCGAAGCTGTTCTTCGACGCCGTCGATGCCAAGCCGCTTCGCAAAACGGACCAAGAGTGCGCGTTCGCCCAGTTTCATGCCCGGCAACAGGCGCTCGACGGCGGACGCTAGCTCGGCCGAG
>JBGSYQ010000385.1:0-11377 GCA_041750795.1 Pirellulales bacterium
GCCCAAGTACTCGTGGCTCAACGGCGGGCTGGGCGCGCCTTGCGTCCACGCCGGCGGGCTCGTGGCCGCGTCGCAAACCACCGCCTCGTGGATCGCCCAGTTGCAACCCGGCGACATGCGCCACTGGGCCACTGCCACGGCGGCGCCCTGCACCAGCTTGTTCAAACCGGTGGCTGTCGATCGCCCGTTGGATCTCGGACCGGTGCCAACCGACCGCGCCGACGACGAATCACTGTGGTGGCGACACGAGCAGTTGCACCGCGCGGCGCTGCGCGATCCCGCGCGGCTGATCGCGCGCTTCGCTCAAGAGCGCGACGAGACGGAGCAAGCCTGGTTTGTCGATCCTCCCGACACGGCCGCCGCCTTTGCCGAGGCGGACCGCCTGCTCGCACGCTGGACTGAAGAGGTGCTCGGCCAACCGGCCGTCGACACGCGTCCCGCTTTCGTGCGCAGCTATTGGAAGCGGCGCAACGCCGAGGCAGGATTGACGTTCTCAACGCCGACGCACTTAAACGTGTAGTCACGGTTGACGATCTTGTTGCTTCGATCCGAGGTTATTGGGCTTCCCATCGAGCAAGGAGCGACTCACCGCGCGGCGCAATCTGGTAGCCGACTTCGAGACTCTCGGTCAGACCCAGGTTCTTCAACTTCCGCACGTTGGTCTTCAACCACTCCTTTTCAAAACCCGTGAGCTGGGCCAACTGGGCCGACCGCGTATCGGGGTGGTCGCGAATTGCCAATAACACGGCGCGCGTCCACGGTCCGCAGGCGCTGCGAGCGTCGAGTCGCTTCAGCCGGAGCACGAGCGCATCGGCATCCGCGGCTGAGAGCCGCCATTGTTTGCGCAGCGCAATACGAGGATCGTCGCCGACTAAATGGAACTTAATTCGGTACAACCTAGCTCCACTTCGTCTGCCACACTCGCGACAGACATCTTCGACCGAAGCGAAGCCTGCCTTGCGCGCGTCATGCAATCTCACGTCGCTTCGCGAAATCGATTCGACCTTGTCAATTGCCAGCAATCCTATCGGCGTGTGCAGTGTGCCGCCGGTTTTGACGGTAGGCCGCCTCCAGCAACGAAACGCGACAGTAACCCGCCCGCTGGCGATCTGCTCGAGGGTTTCAGCGTTGAACAACATTGCGGCCGAATATCCAGCGCCCCGTCACGGTAGTCAACCTTGCGGCACCAGCGTCAACGTGTGAACCGCCGGCCCGGGAAGAAACGGCGTTGGCGTGCCTTCGGCCCACGCCTGGTGCGCGTCGCGAAAGTGGGGCGACAACGGATGGCCCGACTGGCCGCAGGGCATGTGCATGTAGCCTTCTTCCTCGCGCCCCGGCGAGACGGCCATCCGCTGCGAGGCGCCGCTGGCAGGCGCCTGGATGCGCGGCATGTCGGACGAGTCGCCCGCCAGCGGCTGGGCCGGCATGTCCAGCCAGCCGGCTAGCGCCGGCACCGCCTGACTGAGCGGATGTTGGATGCGCGTCGTGTTGTGTTTGCCCCAGGTATAGTCGGCCAGCGTGCCGTTCGCCTGCGTCGCCCGCTCGAGCACACTATCGGCCGCCGCCAGCAGCAGCGCGCTCCAGGTGGGAAAACGCGGATCGAGCATATGCTCCGGCCGCTCGGTCACCAGGCTCCAGACGGGCCCTTCGGTGCGATCGAGTCCGGCGATGGAAAAGTTGGGGTCGGCCGACTTGCAGGGCGAGACCAACAGATCGGAAACTTCGGCCAGCACTCGACGGCGAAATTCGCGCACGACACGGAACCCGGTCGAGTCAACGGCCGCTCTCCCTCCCCAATGCTCAACCGCGGCGCGCAGCTCGCCTCGACCGCCCTTCTCTGCCAACGCCTCAGGCGTGAGCACGTCCAACAGCAACGCTCGCCAGGGTTCGAGAAACACGGCCCGATCGTCCAGTTGAATGCGCAGCATGTCGGCCTCGGTGGCTTTCACTGTGGCCAGCAGTCCGTCGCGAATCTGTGAGGCTCGGGCTCCCAGGTCGTATCCGCCGTCACCCAGCTTGTCGAGCATCTCGCCGCCGACCACGCGCGCGTTGGCCGTCCAAATCTTGCCGCCCGCAGGTTCGACGATGCGCGGATAGTCGTCCGGCTCGCGATAGCCGTCCCAGCGACGAGAACCATCGGCCCAGGAGGTGGGCAGCCGGCCGTCGAAGCCGACCCGGCGGGGCATGCGCCCTAGGATCGTCCACGCAATCCGCCCCCGATCGTCGGCCACCACGAAGTTTTGCGCCGGCGAGCCGCTTCGGTTGGCTTGCTCAATGGCCTGCTCCAGGGTTTCGGCCGACTCGATGCCGATCAACGCCATGTTCACCCCCTCGATGTCGTGCGCTACCCAGCGCAGCGCCAGCGGTCGGTCCTGGTGATCGCGTGCCACGACCGGACCCCAGATCGTGGAAACCACCTCCATCGTCACGTCCGGCGCGCCTTTGACCTTGATGAGCTCCTTGTGACGCTCGAACTTTTGCGGGCCGTCGGGCGTTCGATACGAATCCGAGTCGTCGGGCATTTCCTCGACGATCACGGCGTCCGCCCAATCGCCTTCGCTGTTCGTAAAGCCCCAGGCCACGTGGCCGTTGCTCCCCACGACCAGCGCCGGCGTGCCCGGCAAGGTGACGCCGGTCACGCGTTGCTCGTTCGGTTTCGATGGCCCAGCTTCATCGGCGGGCGCGTCGGAGTCCGACGCGGCGGCTAGCTTGTCGGCCCCCTGATCGCCTTTGGGCCACACGAAGCTGGCGCGATACCAGACGTGCGGCACGCGGATCGACAGGTGCATGTCGTCGGCCACCAGGGCGCGGCCATCGGCGGTTTGAGTGCCGTCAACGGCCCAGTTGTTGCTGCCCACGTGGATCGACTCGGTTGAAGGCAACGCGTCCAGCGGCGCCAGCCGCCCCAGCGCCACCTTGTCGAACGTGCGCGTGTCGAAATGCTCCGGCCCCGGGATGGCAGGCACGCTGAAGGCATCGCCCTCGATCGGCGCATCCCACTGTGTCCCCAGCGGGCACAAGAATGCGAACATCTCGGGCCCGAGCAGATCGTGGATCGCGCCGTAGCGCCGTTCGTTGCGAAACTGGTGGTCTTGCAGATCGAGAAACATCGACAGCATGACCAGCGCGCTGTCTTCCGGTTTCCAAGGCGCCGGTTCGACGCCCAGCAGCAGATACTCAAACGGCTTGGTCGACAGCGACGCCAGCCCGGCGTTGACGCCCTTGGCATAAGCCTCCAGCAATTCGCGATCCGCTTGACTCCCCTCGGCCACCACGCGCTCGGCCAACGTGCGGAAGCGGTGGACGCGCACTTCGCGATCCTTGTCCAGCACGGCGCCGCCGACGACCTCCGCCAGTTCGCCGGCCGAGTTTCGCCGCAACAGATCCATTTGGAAGAAGCGATCCTGCGCATGGACAAACCCGGTGGCAAATGCCAGGTCCAAACGATTGGCCGCGCGCAGCGTGGGGATGCCCAGCGCGTCGCGCTCGATCACCACCGGAGCCGATAGTTCCTGGGCCGTAAGCTGGCCGTCGAGTTGCGGCAGGCTGCCGCGAATCTGGCCATAGATCCATAGTCCGGCGCCCAGCACCAGCACCGCGACGATCGCCGCCGTGATGCCAACGATTTTGAGAATGCGTTTCTTCATGACTGAATGCCCCGCCTGGCAACGAACGAAGTGCGGCGCGAACGAACCTGCGCCCGAATAGCCCAGTCGCCATTTTCAGTGCCCGAAGGCCGCCTCGCAAGTGCCGCGTATTTCTCCTCCCGTAGCGGGTCTCGCCAGTGTTCAGCCCGCGGTTGTTGGAGCTTCCCACACCGCCATGCGCCCGGCACCGCACTGCGCGGCTACGACCCCGCGTTCGACGGCGTCGCATCGGCGGCGTTTTCAACGGCCCGCGGCTCGGCCGCCAACGCCTCGGCCGCGTCGAGAAAGCCGTCGGCGTTGGTGTCGAGCCGGTCGAACTGCTCGGCAGAGCCCAGAAACTCGCGGCGGCTGATTTCTCCGTCGCCGTTTCGATCCATGGCCGAGAGCCAACGTGGAACGTCCCGCAGCACTGCCGACCCTGCCGAAGGCAGCGGCAGCGTCGTCGCGCGGCTGTCGATGGCTCCGCCGAGCTGGATCACGCACGAGATGCGTTCGGGTATCTCGCCGGCCGCGATCAGGCCGTCGCCGTTGGTGTCGAGCTGCGCCAGCCGCTGCCCCGCGTTCGACAGCTCGCGCGAAGTGAGTCGCCCGTCCGGCCGTTGGTCGAGCCAGCCGAACAGTGCGTCGGACTGTTCGCCCAGCAGGACGTGAAGCTGCCGGTCGCGATAGTTCGCAGGATCGGCCAGCGCGCCCAGCGCTTCGGACACGGCAAGCTTGCCGTCGCCGTCGGCATCCAGCCGTGCGAACTCCACAACCACCGGTGGATCAGACGCTGCCAGTTCCTCGGCATCGAGTGCCAGATCACCGTTGACGTCGAGCGCAGCGAACCGACCCTGGGCTTCGGCCAGGCGACCGGCGTTGTCGGCCGCATCCACCGCCACGAAATCGATCTGGCAACCGTTCAGACCGATCAGCAACCGCTCGTTCGCCACCTCGACGTTCGCCCCGGCGCCCGACAACGCGTCGGCAAGCTTCACGAGCGACAGCTTCGGCGGGGCATCCGTCGCAAATGACGCGCGCACGAGCAAGTCGGGCCGCGCCTCCAGCAGGCCGGCCAACTCGCGCTGTTCAACGCGACCGCTCTGGTCCACGTCGAGCAGCGAGAACAAATCCGGCGCGAACTCGAATTGCTCGGCCATCAGCCCATAGTTCGCGTTGTACAACTCCGAAAGCGTGTAGTACAGCGAATCGAGCGCGTATTGCTGCAAGGCGTATCCGCGCGTCGGCGGTGGATCCGTGCGATAGTTGGCCATCGACCTGGGCAGTTCCGGTGGCCGGAAGTCGGCAAGGGTCACCGCATCGTTGTCGTCGACGTCTCGGCTGCGCAAGCGAACCGGTGCGGCGGCGCACTCGTCGAGCGTAAGGCGCCCGTCGCCGTCCGCATCCAACAGCACGAACAACGGCGAGCTCCATTTCTCATGCGCCACGCGGTCGGCAATCCAGCGGATCGCGCTGCCCTGCCCTCCCGAAGTGTCGCGCGAAAGGAACGCCGCCAATTCCGCACGCTGGACGCGCTGGTCGTTGTTGGCGTCATAGTCGCGCGCCGCCCGGGTACGCGCGGTCGCATCGGCCAGCGCCATGTTGCCCAACTCCCCCGAGGTGAACTTCGGATGTTCCACCAGCGACGACCATGCGGGCTCGGCCGCAGTGCCATCCTCGGCAACCTTCATCGCTGCCGCCAGCGCCTCGTCGGCCGCGGCGCGTTGCGGCTGGCCGTCAATCGTCACCTCGACGTGGACGATCAGCGGGCCGCCCGCCGTCAGCAGCACGAACCGCTCCGGTTCGATCGCAATGGCGTCGTTCTCGCTCTCATCTTCCGGCGCTTGCGCGTCGGTCGCCGCGCCGTCGCTGACACTCGCCGTTTCCGCCGCCGGCGGCACAGCCACAGGTTCCCTCACCGCCTTGGATACTGCCGCCGGAGGCGCCGCCCGATCGCATCCGTGCAGAACGACCGCGCACACGAGCACCATCATCCGCGTTGCATCGAGCTTGCCAAACGTACGCGGCATAATGGTGTCCACGCGGCCGGATCAGGCCAGGATTTCGCGGATGGGCTGCCCCTCGGCGATCTTGATGGGCCGGCCGACGTCGCCCGTGTTCTCGGTTTCAGGATCGATGCCAAGTGCGGCGCAAAGCGTTGCCAGCACGTCGGGCGCGCTGACTTGCTTGTCGGCCACGGTCATGCCGTCGGCCGAAGTGGCGCCGTAGGCTTGTCCGCCGCGCAATCCTCCGCCGGCCAGCACGCAGCTCCAGGCGTTGGGAAAATGATCGCGCCCTCCCTGCTCGTTGATGCGGGGCGTGCGCCCGAACTCGCCCATCCAAAGAATCGTGGTCGACTCGAGCAAGCCGCGGTCAGCCAGCTCGCTCAAGAGCGTGCCCCAGCCGGCGTCCAGCTCGCCCGACAGGTTGCGCACCATGGCAAAGTTGTTCTGGTGCGTGTCCCAGCCGATGGAGTTGGCTTCGAACGCGCCCAGACTCACCTCGACAAACGCCACGCCGCGCTCGACCAAGCGCCGCGCCAGCAGGCAGCCCTGGCCGAAGCGTCCGCGGCCATACGCGTCGCGCACTTCCGCCGGCTCCTGCTCCAGGTCGAAGGCCGCGGCGGCCTTGCTGCGCATCAAGCGCGAGGCGCGGCGATAGATCAGCTCGTGCGCCACGGCCGATTCGCTGGCCCGCGATGCCAGAAACTCCTGCTCCAGCGTGTTCCACAGCTTCATCCGACGCACGGCCCGCGCTTCGTCGACACCGCGGGGCAGACCCAGGTCGTCGAGCGTGAGCTGCGCGTAGCCGGTGTCGCTATCGGCGGACGGCTGGCTGGCCCCCACCGTGGCCGGCGCATACCGCGGCCCCAAAAAACCGGGACTGAACGCCGCCGGGCTGAAAATCTGATACGGCGAAATGCTGACGAAACTGGGTAGCTCGGATTCCTCGTCGTCCAGCTCCTTGCTGATCAGCGAGCCCAGCGTTGGATACTCGACCGGGCCGCCCGGCACGTGCCCCGTGCGCATCAGGTACGTGCCGCGTCCGTGGTCTCCTTCCTTGGTGCTCAGCGAGCGGATGGGCACCAGGTGTTGCCCGTGCGCCGCCAGTTTCGGCAGGTGCTCGCTGATGTGCAGCCCCGGCGAGCTGGTGGCAATCGGTTTGAACTCGCCGCCGTTGGCATGATCGGGCTTGGGATCGAATGTGTCGAGCTGGCTCGGCCCGCCGCTCATCCACAGCAGAATGCAATGGCGCTTGCGGCGCGGATCGGCCGCCTGAGCCTGCGCCAGCGCCGGGAACCAGCCGCTCAAGCTGGCGCCCACCAGCCCCAAGCCCGAAGCACGCAGCAGCGCGCGCCGCGAAAATACTGACAATTCGCGTCGATCGAGTCCGGCCATGTTTGCCTCCCCCTGCGAGCCACTGTCGAGCCTCAACCCCGTCGGGCCTCGACCATCCAAACTGTCGAGCGATCAATGATTCAACATAAACTCCGCGCTATTGACCAGCGCCCACACCACGTCGCCCAACGCCTGTTGACGCTCGTTTTCCGGCCGCGCCGTGACGTATTCGAGAAACTCCGAGCGCTCCGCCGGGCGCGGCCGGCGCGACAGCGCGGCCAGAAACGCCACGTCAACGCGTTGACCATCGTCCAGGTACGGCGCTTCCAGCGCTTGCAGCAAGCCGCTCTGCGCTTCGTCGGTCACGGCAATCAGCTCCGCGCCGTTCATCAGCGTCAATGCTTGCGGCACGCCCAGTTCGAAGTCGGTCGGCGTGCGCGTCTGCGACTGCAGCTTCATGACGAACGCCTGCCGGCGCGGATCGGCCAGCCGCTCTTGTCCCTCGCTGCCGGGGCGCAGCGCCACGCGCGCCAGCGAATCGTAAAGTTGCTCGGCCGTCAGCGTTTTAACAGTCATCCGCGCGAACAACTCGGCCGCCGGGGCGCCTGCCGACGGCACGATGCTCGAAAGCTGGTACGCCCGCGTGTTGGCCAGCACGCGATACAGCCGCTCGAGATCGTATCCGCTGGCGACGAACCACTCGGACAGTTCCGCCAGCAATTGCGGATGGCTGGGCGGATTGTGATCGCCAAAGTCGTCCAGCGGCTCGACCAGCCCGCGGCCGAACAACTCCGACCACACCAGGTTCACCGCCGCGCGGCCGAGATACGGATTTTCGCGCGAGACCATCCAGATGGCCAGTTGCTGGCGGCGCGTGCCGCGCTCTCCCTCGTCGACCGTGGCGCCGCCCGGATAACGCGCCGACACGACCGTGTCGGTGTCGGGAAGGCGGACATCTCCCGCTTCGACGTCGACCAGCCGCATGGTGGCCGCGTTCGTGGTGCGCTGTTGCAGTTGGGCGAAGAACGCGGCATAGCCCCAGAAATCCTGCTGCGTCCACCGATCGAACGGATGATCGTGACACTGCGCGCAATCCAGCCGGATGCCCAGGAAGATGCGCGAGGTGGCGGTGCCCAACTCCTCGGGCTTCACCCCCAGCGCCGTGTAGAACAGCGCCGGCCCGGCCTCATCGCCGCCGGTGGCCACCAGCAAATCGGCCACGATCCGGTCGTAACGCCGATTTTCGACAAACTGACGCCGCAGCCAGTTTTGCAAACCGATCAGCCCGGCCGTCTGCTCCGGATCGAACCTGCGCGGCAGCATCAAATCGCGCCACACGTCGGCCAGGTGCGTGTAGTGCCCCGGCGAGACCAGCAACCGATCGATCAGTTCGCGCCGCTTGTGAGGATTCTCATCGGCCAGAAAGTCCTGCACGTCGGCCACGGGCGGAATGACGCCCGTCAGATCGAGGTGCAAGCGCCGCAGAAAACTGGCGTCATCCGCCAGCGCCGCCGGCTCCACGCCCGCCGCCAGCCACCGCTCGGCCAACAGCGCATCGACGCGCTCCGTCATGCGAACATCGTCATCCGCCGCCGCGTCAGCCGCTAGCGCAGAGCAGGCCGCGCTCGGCAACGCGACACCCCAGACGAACGCCAATGCGACCTTACGACACGCACAACAGGTTGAACGTCTCAGCAGCATAGCGCCCACCATGCTCGCGCGACCAACAAGTGCCATTGCCGCGCATTATAGCCGACCGACCCCCAAAAAGTACAACTTGAGTGGGCGACAAGTGTTGCTGACTGGCAGGCGGATTCCGAAGAAATCAGCCGCACTCCTGGGCAACTTGTGCAACCCGCTGGTGCCCCGTCGGCCACCCGCGAATGCACCGCTCGAGCACGCAAGGTTAGCGACGCCCGTATCCCATCCCTCGGCTCGCCCCATGCTTTGATGTGCCGGATCAGTCCCTGGCTGGCGAAACCCGCGAGCCGGCCCGGGGTTCAATGGATCGGAATCGAATGCGGTCGCCGCCCGCGGCATGGTTTTCCACTTGATGCAGGTGGATGCCAGGGCGTGCGCCGCGGAGTCAGACAATCATCAAGGAACCACTTATGCGACGGTTGACGACGTGGACCCTCGTGCTGGCGATCTTGACCTATGGTGCGCCGGCTGCCCTGGCTGCCAAACCCAAGAAATCGGCCGAAGAGCGTTTTGCGAAGCTCGACAAGGATGGCGACAAGAAGCTGACCAAGGAAGAGTTCCTCGGCAAGCGGACCGACGACGCGAAAAGCAAGGCCGAGAAACGCTTCAACAAGCTCGACAAAAACAAGGACAACTTCCTGTCGTTCGAGGAATTCAACGTCACGCCGAAGAAAAAAGCCGAGGCATGAGCCAAGCCATTGGGGCAGGTAACTAGGGGGCGGTTGATTTGGGAGCAACCGCTCAAGCGCGATCGGGCGCGGACAGCAATGTCCGCGTCCGTTTTTATTGGCCTATTGAGTGCCGAAGGGCAAGCTTTCCCCGCCCTACGACGTGGATTACAATCGGGCCGAGTTGCCACGTGCTGCCCCTCGACGGACTTCGCCATGGCCAGACGCCGTTTCGCCGCGACTTTTGCTTGCGCCGCATTCGCAATGCTCGTGCAGTGGCCCCTGTCTGCCTCAGCCGCCGACGACGCCAGGCCCTCCCGCCCCAACGTCCTGTTCATCGCCATCGACGATCTCAACCATTGGGTCGGCCATCTGGGACGCAACCGGCAAAGCAAAACGCCGCACCTGGACCGCATGGCCAAAATGGGCACGACCTTTACTCAGGCCCATTGCGCCGCGCCGGCCTGCAATCCGTCGCGCGCCGCCCTGATGAGCGGCTTGCGCCCCAGCACGTCCGGCGTCTACCACAACAGCCACGATTGGCGCCAAGCCATTCCCATCGAGCGGACGCTCCCCACCACCTTCCGCAACGCGGGCTATCGTGTGACCGGCGCCGGCAAGATCTATCACGGCTCGCTCGAACGCGACGCCGAGTGGGACGACTATCAGCATTCGAAAGGAGAGGGCACGCCCTCCGATCCGGTGGCCGACACGCCGCTGCGCCCCTTCGGCCCCGTCGATGCGCCGGAGTCGGATTGGTCCGACTACAAGAGCGTCGACTACGGCATCGCCGAGCTTAGGCGGAAGCACGAGCAGCCTTTCTTCCTGGCCGTGGGGCTGCACAAGCCGCACATGCCGTGGAACGTGCCGCGCAAATACTACGACATGCACCCGCTCGACAAGATCGAGCTGCCGCCCTATCGCGAGGACGACCTGGATGACTTGCCGCGGGGCGCATTGGCGATGGCCAGGCCGAACGAGCACGAGAAGATCGTGTCGGCGGGCCGCTGGAAGGAGGCGATCCAAGGTTACCTGGCGGCCGGATCGTTCGCCGATGCGCAAGTCGGCCGCTTGCTCGACGCGTTGGAACAATCGCCCGAGCGCGACCACACGATCGTCGTGCTGTGGGGAGACCACGGCTGGCACCTGGGAGAAAAGCATCACTGGCGAAAGTTCGCACTGTGGGAAGAGTCCACGCGGGCGCCGTTCATCTGGATCGTCCCCGGCTTGACCAGCCCGGGCACGCGCTGTGACCGAACCGTCGACTTCATGAGCATCTATCCGACGCTGTGCGACTTGTGCGGCATCGACACGCCCGAGCACGTGCAAGGGCGCAGCGTCCGCGCATTGCTGGCCGATCCGACGAGCGCCTGGGACCAGCCGGCCATCACCACCCACGGGCGCAACAACCACGCCGTGCGCACCGAGGGCTGGCGCTACATTCGCTATGCCGACGGCGGCGAGGAGCTGTACGACGAGACCAACGACCCCTACGAATGGAGCAACCTGGCCGGCGACCCGCAGCACGCCGGCCGGAAGTCCGAGTTGGCGGCCCTGCTCCCCGCCGAGAACGTGCCCGAAGCCGCCACGGCCCAGCAAAGAAAAGCCAAGCGCGCCGGACGTGCCAATTGACTGCCCGACCGATCGTTACCAACCGATGACGAGACCTCAGGATAAGTGAAGAACTGTGCATACTTCCCAGAGCCAACACCCGCTTCGCATCCTGCAAGTTCTGGCAACGATCGTTGGCTGCTGCCTTGCTCCGACCGTCGAGGCCGCTGACACCGCCGGGCCGTTTCAAGCCACCGGCATCAAAATCGGCGAAGTGACCGACGCCGGCGCCCTGGTTTGGGCCCGGCTGACATTGCGCGAAGCGCGCAATCCGTCGGACGGGCCGATGGTGCGCATCGACTACGAAGATGAACCCGGCGCCGGACGGCGCGAGCGCACCGTGCGCGGCGTGGTATTTCCCGACGGCGTGACCGTCGGCGGCCTGCGCGAGGCCGTGCCCGGCGCCGATGGCGACGTGCGCGTGCGATTCAAG
>JBGSYQ010000386.1:0-13443 GCA_041750795.1 Pirellulales bacterium
GCGCGCCGAGCCCACCACGGCGCCGCTGCTGGTGACTTCCACGTTCTGGCACAGTTCGCCCGCTTGCGTCACTTCAAGGTTCACCGTCAATTGCGCAATGCCGCCTGGTTGCAAATCGATCACCGGCTGCTGGATGGTGTCTTGTCCGACGGCGTGTTGTAGTCCGGGATCAAAGCGATCCGTCACTTGCAATCCGCCGGCAGTGCTGGTGCCGCGATTGGTGATGCGGATTCGAAACAGCACTCGCTGCCCCACGGAAGCCGCCGCAGGGCCGAGAATTTCAACGTCCAGCGCTGCGGGTGCGGGCTGCGCCGCTGACGGCGGTACGGGCGCCGGCGCCGGTTCCAGCGTGGGAGGGGGCGCGCCGCCGGGCACTGGCTGCGGAATGCCGACCACAGGGGGCGCATCTGCCGAGGCCCACGTTTGTGCCGTAGCGCCGACGCCAACGGTCAGCTCTTGATTCTGCCCGCCGGTCCCCGCGGGTCGAATCACCGAGATATTGATGGGATTGGTGCCGGCCGCGGGTTGCGATTGCACGATCTCTACGGCGGCCTGTCCGGCCTCGTTGGTGATGGCAATGGCGCTGGTGGCGCCGTCGGGCGCAAATCCAGCTGGCGGGCCGCCGGCGATCTCGTAGCGGATCTGCCAACCGGCCAGCGGCGAATTGTCGGTCTGCCGGTTGAGCGTGGTAACCAGCGCGTTGCGTCCGCCGGGCGGGCTGATGGCCGGCGCGGGGAAGCGCCACTGTGCATCGACCCAATAGATGGTCGCCGTCTGCTGCCGCATCTCCCAGCCGCTGATGGCCGGCGCGAACGCCGTGACCAGGCTCCTGCCCTCGACGGGCGAGATCACCGTGACGTATGACTGGCCGCTTTGCACGATCAAGTCGTCGCCCGGCATGGGAGTGCCGCGGTCGAGCGTTATCGGATAGCGCAAAGTGGCATTGATGGCATAGCGACTGTCGACCTTGCGCGGCAGGCCGCGCCACCAATTGAGCAAGTCGAGCCGGCGACGCTGACCCGCCGTGAGAAACTGACCGACGCCGTTGTTGTCGATGGTCCATTCCACGATTTCGTTGGTGAGCAAGTAGCCTTCGCCGCCGATCACGCTGGCCACCAGCACCACCTCGCTGCCGACCGGTGCAATCAACGAACTGGGATTGATGGCCAAACCGGCGGTGGGACCCACCGGGGGCGCCAGCGGCGCCGCGCCGGGTGGAAACGCCGGCTCGGGCGCGCCGGCCGGAATCAGGATGCGCTCGCCCGTCGGATCTAACCGCGGAAGTTGCCAATGGGCACAACCACAAGCCAGCGCGCAACCCAGCCCCAACCACACTGGAACGGTCCAGCGGGCGCCACGGCGAGCCAAGGCCGTCGAGCGCGCAGGCATGCGATGCGATATTCCGGGGGCGCAGACAAACAACGGGGCAACATGAAAACGTACCATGCGGTTTTTGCAACATGGTGATTTTTCGCCACATGCCCCGATCGCCGGAAACGTGCATCCGCTGCAATCGGCACGATTCGCGCCATCGTGTCGAGCGGTTAGCAGCGCGGCGTCGCGGCAGCGCAAAAAAAAAGAGGGCGCTCGGCGCGCGTTGACGTCGAGTGCCCCGTGATGAGTTTTCGAATTCGCGGATGAGCAGACGGCTATTTGCGGCCGAAGATGCCCAGGCCGAAAATTCCGGTGGCGTACCACACGCCGTTGCGGCCGCGCTTGATGTCGTAACCGAACAGCGGATGGCGGCCGCGCACGGCGCTCCAATGGCCGGGGCTTTGCCGCCAACTGTGGACGCAATCGACGCAGGCTTCGACCAGGCCTTCGTTCGGCCAGCTTTCGGCAACAACCTCTTGGGCCACGACGCCGCTGGGCAATTTGGCGTTGATGCGGTGAAACCGCGAATCCCAGCCATGGTGCCCCTGCACCAGAATCGTAGCCTGGTGGTCGGCGTGGTCGTTGGCCTCATCGGCCAGCGCGTTGTGAAAGATTCCCTGCGTGCTCGCCGGGCTTTCCGGATGAATCCGCACGGCATAAATCATCGTCCGTTGGGTCAGCGTGCCCGGCGGCAGGTCGAGAATGAGCGATAGCGCCGCTTTGGTGTAATACTTGCCAGGCGTGAATGGGAAAGTGCTGACCACGTGGCCGTAGTACTTGGCACGTGGGTGGGCGAAATCCAAAATCGCGACGCCCTGGCGGCCCAGCATCTCGGCGAATGCCGGATGCTCCAGCAGCGTCACGCGTTTGCCGTTCTCGACGATGCTCGCGTCGCGCGGCAGTCGCAGCAGCACGTAACGCTTTAATTGCTCTTTGATCACGACGTCGGCGAGCGTGCTTGTCTCAAACGCTCGCTGAGCCGCGTTGGGCCACGGCTCATGGAAGTAGATGAACAAGAGCTTGCGGTCTTCGGCGGCTTCCTTGACGGCTTGCTTGTAGTCGGTGTGGACGGTCTGCGCGACAGGCTCGTGAGGCGCCGCTGCCGTGGGGTTCAATGTTGCTGGCGCCGGCTCGCCCGCCGCCTCGGCCGTGGCCACTACCGGGTCAGGATCTTCTGGGGAAACTGCGGCGGCCGACTGCGTGTCGGAGCGGACGACGGTCGCCGCTGCTTGACCATCGGTATATTTCTGAGCAACCAGGATGGGCGCATCGGCCGTCTTCACCTCGTGGCTGGCGTGGCCTGTCGCGGCCGCTTCCTGGGACGCAGCCGCTTCACGATTTGGGGCGGCTGCGGAGTTCGATGGGCGCGAGCGAGTGGGCTCGTTCGCAATCGCTTGGGCTGCGGCGCCGCGCACTGGCGGCGCTTCGCTCGAAGGGCTCAGCAGACCAAACGCACCCGCATCGATTCCCACTGCTAGCATCCAACCACATAGTACGGCACCGACCATCATCAACGCGCGTCGACTCATCACGAAATCCTCTGTTCGAAAAAATGCATCGACAGCAACGGCTCGAAGCGGCCCGGTCGTCCCTCGACCGAAGGCGCCGCCAGCGGCACGGTCCCAAGAAGGGCTCATGCCGCGCGAGCGATTATCGTCGAAACGAATGTCCGAACATGGTGGCATGCTAGCTGACAATGTGCAATGGGCTGGCTGGGGCCAGTTTGCCGATCACGTGGAGATTGTGCGTACAATAGAATGAGGTGGATAGATTCCATGAAGCGTTATGGGTAATACTGGAAAGCCTGTAGATTTGCGTTGACTTGTCCTTGGCGCGACATAAAGCCGTAGCCGATAAAGGCTTTTTGTGTTATCAAGATAAACTCGCGCAGTTCTACGGATTGTTCTTTTCGCAAGGAGCATTGCCATGCGATCCCAGTTTCGCTCACTCGCAACCGCGGCGGTTATCTTCTTAACCTGCTCAAACTGCGCCTGGGCTGTCGACCAACCTGGTGCCGCGGAAGCGAATATCGCACTGGCAAGCCTGGACGCATGGCTCGGCAGCGGGCCGACTGCTAAAGGCTGGTCTGAGTATCTCAAGCTCGATGCGCTTCGCGCCGAGTTGCCCAAGGGCAACGACGCCGATCCGGCGATCATCGACACGGTGGTCGAGCAACTCGATAGCTCGGCCCCTGGACTTGAGTTGCCGAAGTTTCGCAAATTGCGCGCGGCGCTAGGCGCCTGGTCAGAGGAGTTGGCAATTGCCTCCGCCGACAGCTTGTCCGACGCGGCACTGTCCGCCGAGTCGAAGTACGTGCCGCTCCCGCCAGCCGAGGCGACCGCGACCAAGGCCCAATTGTCAGAGGCCGTCGCCAGGCTCGACAAGTACCTGTCCGGCGACAACGGCAAGGCGTGGCGCGACTACTTGCGCTGGGACGACCTGCAACAACAGCTCGCTGCCGAGAGTCCGGAATTGGACGTGCTGGCCGGCGTGTATCAGAAGTTCACGGAGGACCACGAGGGACTCGGCATGCCGGTGTTTGCCGACGCGGCGACTGCGCTTGACAGCTACATCAGTGTCGTAGCCGCCAGTCGCGAAGACGTTCAGCAGCAGTACGCCACGCATCTCAAAAGCCTGGCGGACGAGCTTGCAAAGTACTCTGACGACCAATCCGAAGAGCTTGCAACGGCCATCGGCTCTCGCTTGGGATGGCTGCAACGAATGCGCCAGGCCGGCGCGCTGGTCCGCGCCGTGCGCCAGAAGCACTCGCAACCCAATCTCTTCGTCGAGGCTTCTGCCCGCCTGGTGGGCGCCGGAATCGAGCAGGACGTCGACGACGTCGGCCCCGTCCGCGACTACATTCTGGGCACCGACATTTCGGGAACGGGCCACACCCGGGGGCGCGTCACCGTCGAACTTGTGCCCAGCGAAACCAACGCCGTGCTGGACATCATGCTCAAGGGTACGACCGCCACGCGGACCACCGGCTATAACGGGCCGGCGACCATTTATACCAACGGCAACGTGGCCATCGCCGGCCGCAAGCGCGTGATCATCGACGAATCCGGCTTCAAGACCTATCGCGCCACCGGCGCCGCCAACACGCGCACCACAATCACGGGCATCGGCGGCGGCAAGCTCGTGCAACGCGTCGCCAGCCGCAAAGTTTCCGAACAAAAAGGCCAGGCCGAACGCATCGCCTCGGACCATGCGGCCATTCGCGTCCGCAATCGGTTGGAGAGTCAATCCGGCGGCCAGTTGGGAAAAGCCCACCAGGAATTCGAGAATAAGTTTCGCAAACCGCTGTTGCGACGACGCGAGTTTCCCGAACTGTTGAAATTTCGCACGACCGAGGATGCGCTGTTCGTCACCGGCATGAAGGCCAATCGCATGCAACTGGGCGCGCCCGGCGTGCCGCCTCAAGTCGACGGCCAATACGACCTGTTGCTGCGCGTCCATGAAACGATGATCAACAACATGGCCGCCGCCTTGCTGGCCGGCGTGACGCTGCACGAAGCGGAGGTGCAGCAGAAGGTGATCGATTTGCAAGGCGAGCTGCCCGACAAGCTCAAGAGCGACGAAAACCAGGATCCCTGGTCGATCACGTTCGCAGCCAGCCGGCCGGTGACCATCCGCTTTGCCGACGACGGCTTCAAGGTAACGATCCGCGGCCAGCGCTACACGTCGGGCGATCGCAACTTTCGCGCGATGAACGTGACCGCCACCTACAAAGCCGACATCGACGGCAACGGTGCGAAACTGGTGCGGCAAGGTGATCTGGAAATCCTTCCGCCGAACTTCGTTCCCGGCCGGTCCCGCTTGTCCACGCAGCAGGTTTCGCTGAAAACGCTGCTCGAAAAGCGATTCGGCAAGCTGTTCGAGCCCGAGATGAAGTCCGACGGGCTGGAGCTCCCCGGCAATTGGAAGAACGCCGGCCGGCTGGACTTGAAGTTCTTGCAAAGCAGCGGTGGATGGTTGGCGGCGGCCTGGCTGGAAAGCGGCGAGCCGGTGCGTGAGCGAGTCGAAGACCGCGTAGCGCTGGACAACGCCGATACAAAATAGCGTACAGGCTGCGTCGCTATCTTGGCATTGCATCGATGAAATGTCGCAGACTTTTGAATTCTTCAACAGTCTGCTAAGCTCGTGCGTAGGGGAGAATCGCGGACGGAGGTCGCACGATGAGCGAGTACGTCGACATTTCCTTCGACTGCCTGCCGTTGCGCAGCGTGGGGCGGCTCGATATTCCGATTGACGCGTCGCCCGCCTATCGCGCCCGCTGCGAGCGCATCAAGCAAGCCCTCGAGAAGCACGGCTCGCACAACTCGTACTATCTCTATAATTCCCGCTGCACGTTTCATCTCACGAACAACCCGGACGTCGGCATGATCGAATACTCGTGCGAGGGCACGGTCATGACGGATCCAACCGACCAGCACGCGCTGGGGGCCGACTTGCACGTCGAACTGGTGCGCGAGACGTGCGACTGGTTGACGGAGCCGGCGTCGCATTGGTTGGCCGAGACCGTCAGTCGTGCGGTGCAAGCGGAGTTTGACCGCTATATCGCAGCCGGCGATTTGGCGCAAACCGTCGAGCGGATTCGCAAGCTGCAAGCTGAAAGCGATGCACACGGCGGTTATGTCGGCATGTACCTGTAGCAGACGCTCGAATTCTTCGACGGTCTGCTAGCATGCCGGCTGTTCCGGCGCCGCGCGGTAATTCCGCAGCCTCTCTGCTCATCGCATTCGCCGCGGATCACGCAGATTCTGGCATGATCGGAAGTACGAGTAATATGCGAGATATACATCGGGTTTCCTGATTGAGTGAACTTTTCTTCGTACGCAGAATCTCACAAGTTTGACGGTTACGTCGTCGATACCTTGCTCTGCCGAAATCCTCGTTCGAGGCTCCGCGCGTTTGCGCGATGCCTCGATCACGAGCCGCTCGGTGTGGACGGGGGGCGTCCAGGTTTTCGTCGCTGTCGTTGCCAGCACCCGCTTGCGGGCGCCCGGCGTCGGCGCGAAAAGCGATTGGGACAACAACCCCAAAAGGTCGATTGATGAGCCGTCGAGTCCACAGCATCTGGGCGATCCTTACGTCCGCCATGATCGCGTGTACGGGATGCCACCCGCAGCAGCCGTTCTACTTCCATGAAGACGGCGACCTGTCGCACTACATCGACGTGGCCACCGAGATCGAGTATCCGGACGTATGCACCACGACGCTCGACGAAGTCCGCGACTCGTTGCCGCCGCTGACCGTGGAAAACCTGAAGCTGGACAACTATTGGGACTTGACGCTGGAAGAGGCCATCAAGACATCGCTGGCCAACGCCAAGGTGATGCGCTCGCTGGGCGGCAACTTTATCCCGCAGGCCTTCAACAACCGTGCCCAGGTCGGCCAGGCGCCCGATCTGCTGACGCGGCAGGCGGACGGGATTGCCACGGTCTATGACCCGGCGATCGTCGAAACGACGCCGTTCACCGGCGTGGAATACGCTCTGGCCGCGTTCGACGCGCAGTGGACCACCAACCTGTTCTACTCGAAGAACGACCGCCAGCAGAACGTGCAACCGACGTTCCCGATTACGGACTTCTTCCGCCAGGTGTTCCTGCAGGACACCAGCACGTTCAACACCCAGTTGAGCAAGACCACGGCCCAGGGTGGTACGTTCACCGTTCGCAACAACATCATCTACGACTTCAACAACAATCCCACGCGACAGATTGCCAAGGACTGGAACGCCAACTACGAGTTGTCGTTCAACCAGCCGTTGTTGGCCGGGGCAGGCGCCCAGTTCAACCGCATCGCCGGCCCGTTCAATCCGTTTCAGAACCTCACCGGCGCCACACAGCAAACGCCGGGTTTCGACGGCGTGCTCTTGGCGCGCATCAACGTGGATATCAGCCTGGCCGATTTCGAGGCCGGCGTGCGCAACCTGATCAGCGACGTCGAGCAGGCCTATTGGGAGCTATCGTTCGCGTGGCGCAATCTCGAAACGTCAAACACCGCCTTGGCCAGCGCCCGCGAAACCTGGAAGAAGACTTACCTGCTGTATACGGTCGGCACCAAGGGTGGCGAAGCAGCCCAGGAGGCGCAGGCCCGCGAACAGTACTTCCAGTTCAAGAGCACTACGCAATCGCTGCTGAACGAGTTGCTGACCGCGGAGAACCGCCTGCGATGGGTCATGGGCATCTCCATGAGCGACGGCCGCTTGATTCGCCCGATCGACACGCCGACGGTGGCCAAGGTGCAGTTCGACTGGTGCGAGATCACCGAAGAAACGCTGGCTCGCAATTTGACGCTGCGACGCCAAAAATGGCAGATCAAGCGTCGCGAGTTGGAGCTCATCGCCGCCAAGAACTTGCTGATGCCGCGGTTGGATTTGACCGGCACCTACCGTTTCCAAGGCTTGGGCGACACGCTGTTCGGCGCCAATCGAACGCCCTTTAACGAGAACGATCCGCTGTCCCTGACCGGTTCGAGCGCCCTGCAAACCTTGGCCACGGGCCAGTTTCAGGAATGGACGCTGGGCGCGCAAATGACGATGCCCATCGGCTTCCGCAAGGAGCTTACCACCGTACGGCATTTCCAGCTCCAATTGGCCAAGGAGCGCGCCAAGTTGCAGGACTTGGAACTCGAACTATCGCACGAATTGGCCGATGCGATTCGCAACCTGGAGCTGACCTACGAGTTGACGCAAACGAACTTCAACCGCACGCTGGCCGCCAACCGGCAAGTCGAGGCCGTCCAAGCCGCCTTCGACGCGCAAACGATCACGCTCGACCAATTGCTGGAAGCCCAGCGGCGCCGGGCCGAGGCCCAAGCCAGCTTTTTCCGCACGCTGCTCGACTATCAGCGCGCGATTATCATGGTTCACTTCCGCAAGGGCTCGCTGCTGGAATACAATAACGTCTACCTGAACGAGGGGCCCTGGCCGGCCAAGGCCAAGTTCGATGCTCACCGACGGGCTCGGGCACGCGACGCCGCCTGGTATGTCGACTACGGCTTCACGCGGCCGGCCGTCATGAGCCAGGGCGCCATCAATCAAGGGACCAACGGCCATAGTTTCACGGGAGAGCTGCGACCTGGTGCGACGCCCGCGACCGGCGTGCCCACGGAAGCAACACCCGAGGAGTTGCCGACACCGAGCTACGAAGAATTGCCGTCGCCCGAACCTGGCGTTCCGGCGCGCGATGCCGTCACCGAGCACGCACGCCCCACACCGCCATCGGCCGTGGCGGCGAGCCCCAGCGGCTTCGACTGGGGATCGCTGGGTCTCGAAGCGGACGTCCGTTCGTCGAATGCCGTGGCCAGCGCCGTGCAGGCGTCGTTGGCCGAGGAGATGAAGGGGAATGCCGGCTCGGCGGCGGCCAGGCCGTTGCCGGTTGCCAACGCGCCGGCATCAAGATTGATGGCGCCGGCGAACGGCAAGTCCGAGCAGGACGGATCCGTGAAACGCGTCAAGCATCAGCAGTGGAAATCGACATCCGACCATGAATCTGTCGAGAATCAGCCGGCTGGTTCAGTTGTTGGGACTGCTGCAGGCTGGCAAGGGCAATAACGCCGGCGCGCTGGCCAAGGCCTGCGGCGTTACGCGCCGCACCATCTTTCGCGACCTGGACGTGCTGCGGCAAGCCGGCGTGCCACTGTTGCTCGATGACGAGTCGGGCATCTATCGCATTCCGGGCACGTACTTTCTGCCGCCCACCAACTTTACGGCCGAGGAAGCGCTGGCCGTCATGGTGCTGTGCTATGAATTCGGCAGCGGCAGCCGGCTGCCGTTCTACGAAGCGGCCACCAGCGCCGCGCTCAAGCTGGAAAGCTGCCTGCCAGGCCGCGTGCGCGATCGACTGCGCAACGCGACCGACGCGGTGCACATCAACTTGCAGCCGGGCAGCCGGTTGGACGACAAGCTACCGGTTTACCAGCAACTGTTGGGTTGCATTGCCACGCGGCGCGCTGCACGCATCGTCTACGACAGCCTGAGCGACGGCCAGGTCATCAACATCAAGCTCTCTCCTTATCGCCTGCTGTTCAGCCGCCATAGTTGGTACGTCATCGGCCGATCGTCGCTGCACCGCGAGACTCGCACGTTCAACGTCGGACGCATCCAGACGATCGAGTTGCTGGACGAGCAGTTTCAGGTGCCGCGGAGCTTTTCGATCGAGCGTTACCTGGGCAACGCCTGGCACCTGATTCCCGAGTCCGGACCGGACCAGGACGTGCTGATCCGTTTTTCGCCCATGGTGGCCCGCAACGTGGCTGAGGTCGTGTGGCACAAGACGCAAAAGGTGTCGACCCGCGACGACGGCTCGCTCGACTTCCAGGTGCGCGTTTCCGGCTTGAACGAAATCTCCTGGTGGATCCTCGGCTATGGCGATCAGGCCGAAGTGCTCAAACCGGAACGGCTGCGGCAATTGATCGCACAACGCGCCGGGCGCATGATGCAAATGTATAATGGCGACGCGTCAGCTTGAACTCGTGGCCCATGGATCGAAGCGGTATGTTCTTTTCGTTTGACGGATTGGACGGCGTTGGCAAGTCGACGCAGATCGAGTTGTTCTGCGGCTGGCTCGCCGAACGCGGCCACGACGTCGTACGCTGCCAGGATCCGGGCAGCACGCCGCTGGGAGAGCAAATCCGCGCTCTGTTGCTGGGCCACCAGTTGCCCATTTCGCGCACCTCGGAAATGCTGCTGTTCATGGCGGCACGGGCTCAATTGGTCGAGCAGGTGCTGCGCCCCGCGCTGGCGGCCGGCAAGACGGTGGTCTCCGACCGCTATCTGTTGGCCAACGTCGTCTACCAGGGCCATGCCGGCGGACTCGACGTGGCGTCGTTGTGGCAAATCGGCCGGACGGCCACCGGCGGGCTGATGCCCGATTTGGTGTTTGTGCTCGACATGCCGCCGGAAGCGGCTGCCGGGCGGATCGATCGGCAGCGCGACCGCATGGAAAGCCAAGGCGCAGCGTTCGACCAGCGGCTGCGCGGGGGCTTTCTGGCCGAAGCCGAGCTCAACCCGCAGCAAATTGTCGTGATCAACGCGGCCCGCTCCATCGACGACGTGCAAAGCGACGTCCGCGCCGCCGCCGAGCGGTTTTTCGCCGCGCGTTGAGCGGGTCCTTCTCCGCGGAAGGTTACGCGGACGAGGCCGCGCCGGTATGATGCTCGCTGGCGGCACGAGCCAAGGAACGACTCAAAAATAACTTCCGTAAACCCTCACAGGTGCCACTGGTGGCGGCAGCCACCAGTGTCGTCGGGCTCCGTTGCCCGCGAGACCCGTTGTTGAATCGCACTGGTGGCGTGCGCCACCAGTGGCACACGACCAGGCACCGAAGTTATTTTTGAGTCGTTCCCACGGGCACTTTCCCACGGTCAATCCCATCATCACCGATGAGCTGGCAAGGCATCGAAGGACACGACGCGGTGGTCGAGCAGTTTCGCCGGGCGCTGGCGCGCGGGCGAATGGCAAGTACGTTCTTGTTCGTCGGCACCGCGGGCGTGGGCAAGCGCCTGTTCGCCGAGAAGCTGGCGCAGGCGCTATTGTGCCAGCAGTCGCCCGAAGCGGCGCTGGCCCCGTGCGGCGCCTGCGATGCGTGCGTGCAAGTTGCCTCGCGCACGCACCCCGACCTGATGATCGTGGAGAAGCCGCGCGACAAGAGCTTTATTCCGCTCGATGCACTGGTGGGCGAGAAGGAACGCCGGATGCGCGAGGGGCTGTGCCACGACATTGCGCTCAAGCCGTTCATGGGCGGGCGGAAGGTGGCCATCATCGACGATGCCGACGATTTGAACGAGGAGGGGGCCAACGCATTGTTGAAAACCCTGGAAGAGCCGCCGCCGCGGTCGGTGTTGATCCTGATCGGCACGAGCGCCGATCGGCAGTTGCCGACGATTCGTTCGCGGTGCCAACTGGTCCGCTTTCGCCCGTTGCAGCCCGCGGTCGTGGGGGGCATTCTGCAATCGCGTGGCTTGGTGGCCGATGCGCAGCAGGCCGCACGGCTGGCCGAGTTTGCCGACGGGAGCATCCAGCGGGCCGTGGAGCTGGCCGACGACGACCTGTGGAGCTTTCGCCGCGAATTGCTCGATATGCTGGCTCGGACACCGCTGGAGAGCGTGAAGCTTGCTCAATCCATGGTGGCATTTGTCGAGGCCGCCGGCAAAGAGGCGCCACCGCGCCGCGCGCGGATGCGACAGACGATCGGCTTTGCCGCCGAATTCTACCGCCAGTGGTTGCGGGCCCTGGCGGGTCTGGAAGTGAGGGCCGATGCCGACTTGGCGAAGGCCATCGAGCGCGCGCCGCGCACGCCAGCCATCAACAGTGAATCGATCGCGGCGTGTACCGAGCGAACGCTCGCGGCGCTGGCGCACATCGATCGCAACGCGCACCAGGCGGCGCTCTTGGAATGCTGGCTGGACGACCTGGCGCAGATCGTGCAAACCGGGCAGCCAGTGGCCGGCGGCGTCGAATAGCTTGCGACGCAACGAGTTCGCCGCGCCGCTTGTTCTTCGCGGATGGGAATCGCTAATTCTCTGACTCGCCTTGCAGCGTCAATACCAGGCGTCGCCCGCCGGCACGGTTTCGATGCTCGCACAGATAGATTCCCTGCCAGGTGCCCAACAGCAACCTGCCGGCCCGAATCGGGATCGTTACCGAGCTGCCCAGCATGGCGGACTTGACGTGGGCCGGCATGTCATCCGGACCTTCGATCGTGTGCGTGTAGTCGAAGTCTTCCGGGGCGATGGCGTTGAAAGCGGATTCAAGGTCGACCGGCACGTCGGGGTCGGCGTTCTCGTTGATCACCAGCGATGCGGAAGTGTGCTGGATGAAGACGTGCAGCATGCCGACTTTCAACCGCGCCAGAGCAGGCAGCGCCTCGACGACGTGCGAAGTGATCAGGTGGAAGCCGCGCGGCAGGGGCGGCAGTTGCAGCGTGTGTTGATACCAGGTCATCGATCGCGTCGCACCGAGGGCAACGGGCTGGCGCCGGGCGGCTCGCCCGGGCAAGCCGATGGACTCCAGCGTAGCACAAGTTGCCGATACGCGAGCGGCAAGGCCTGCCGCGAACCGGACGGCGGGGCCAGCGTGACCGTGGCGGCCGTTCCGCCCGGCGGGGACCAAGGAATTGGCGAAAGCCGCCCCTTTCTGAGTTTCTAACCATGCGGAAACAAAATGCTAGCACTGGCTTGACATCTGTCGCCAACCCGCGATAATGCAATGTTTAACACGGACGCGACCTTACGTTCCCCCACCTGAATCGGATCGCCAACAACCCACCGCATCCGAGCATTTCGCTCTCGCTCGCGTCGGCCAGGATGGAATGCCGCAGTTGAGAACTTTTCACAACGCCCCCCAGGCGACGGTCTGCGTGGGATCGCACTCTTGAGTTGAGGTATTGATACGATGAGTCAAACGAAGAGCGGCCAGGCCAGGCCGAGCCGCGATCGAAAGGCCACGCGGCCCAAAACCGAGGCGAGCGAAACTCGCCACGGAAAGGTCGCCGTGCAAGCAAAGGGTCAAGTTTCTAAGGTTGGAGGAAGTAATTCGATGCGGCAGATGCGGAACGTTTTTGAGGCAATTTTGAAGTACGGCCACGACGAGGATTTCGCCCCGTCGGCCGACAGTGACTTTTTCCCGACCGAGGCTCCGGCCGGGTCCAGGGAAAAGCTCGACGTGCTGGCCGAGCGCGTCTTGCGCGGAGAGCCGTTGTGGCACCCCGAGGATCGGCCCGACTACAGCGGCCTGACCGGGGCCGTTCGTCCACGCGAGTAAGACCGCTCGTCCGGCGACGGACAACATCAACCACCAACGCATCGCGCTTCCTGGTGAGGCGCGATGCGTTTTCCATGCGCTGCCAGCCGGCCGCCGACTACGAGTGGGAATTCGCGGGCGCGTCAGGGCGCGACGGCGGCCTGCGCCGATTGTTGCTGCTCGAAGGCGGCTTTTTCTGCCACCACGCCATCGAGGCTCGCTTTGGCTGCCGCGGCGGCATCGGCGGCAGCTTGGGCCGCCTTGGTCTTCTCGGCGACCACGGCTTGAGCCGCAGCCAGTTCGGCCGCCGCCGCTTCGGC
>JBGSYQ010000387.1:0-6141 GCA_041750795.1 Pirellulales bacterium
GCCAGGCGTGCGCGATGAGCGATCGGCTGGGAGGCGGCGTCGACCCGGTGTCGCACCTGGCCGATGGCATGACGCTGCCGGCCGATCTGGCGCGCAGTCCGTTTTACAAGTATCGCTTCACGCTGACTCCCTGACGACGCTATGAAACGCTTGCCGCGTACGTCGTATGACGAGCGACTTTCCTTCGTCATTGGTTGGAGTCTGCCGCCGACGCGGACCTGCTGGCGGCGCTGGTGGGCGACGTCGCCACCGACAACCGGGCCGTGCAAGCGATGCTCGACCAACTGCTGGTCGAGCACGCACCGCTCGCAGCGGATCCGACCGCCGCGCCGGGCGATGCCATCGTTCCCACGCTGTTTCAAGTGGTCGTCCAATGCCAGGACGAGCACGAGCAGCGCGGCATTTTCGAGCGCCTGAGAGCCGAGGGCTTCCAGTGTCGCGTCATGGTGTTGTGAGGAGTCAGGCGGTCGGTGGTAGGCGGCAGGCGGTAGGAACGAAGGGGACACGTGATGGTGATGGTGCGGGCGGAGGTGGACTGTCCGGTGGTTGACTCGTTTCGAGTGCAGCAGGTGGGCGGCATGTTCGACGTGCCCATCGCCGAGCGGGCACGCGCGTCGTTCGAAGCCGACGTGCCATCGATGGACGAGCCGTGGACGATGGGTTTGATCGTCGGTCCTTCGGGCAGCGGCAAGTCGACCATCGCGCGGCGCGCGTTTGCCGACCATCTGGCCGGCGCCGTGGACTGGCCGGCCGACCGCGCGGTCGTCGATTGCTTCGGCGACTTGGACACCCGGCAGATTGCCGGCTTGTTTACCGCCGTGGGCTTCGGTTCGCCGCCGTCGTGGATCAAGCCGTATCGCGTGCTCAGCGGCGGCGAGCAGTTTCGCTGCAACCTGGCCCGGGCGCTGGCCGTTGGGCTGCAACGATCCCGGCAGTCTGCGGACGACGCGCTGCCGGTCGTCGTGTTCGACGAGTTCAGCAGCGTTGTGGATCGCAACGTGGCGCGGATCGGCTCGGCCGCGATCGCCAGGTCGATTCGTGGCGGCGCGATTGGTTGTCGTTTTGTGGCCGTGACGTGCCATTACGACGTGGCCGAGTGGCTCGAGCCCGACTGGGTGGTCGACATGGCCGATCGCAGTTGCACGCGAAGGCGACTTCGGCGGCCGGAGATTCACATCGAGCTGCGCCGGGTGCGGCCTCGATTGTGGGCCTCCTTTGCGCCGCATCATTATTTGAACGGCTCGTTGAATCGCGCGGCGCGCTGTTACGCGGGCTGGTGGCAAGGGAACGCGGTGTCGTTTTGCGCAACGCTGCCCATGATCGGGCGAAAGCATTCCTGGCGGATCTCGCGGTTGGTGACGCTGCCCGACTATCAGGGCGTCGGCATCGGCACGCGCGTGGCCGAGGCGGTGTGCGACGTACACATGCAGCAAGGGCATCGCATTCACCTGACGGCGAGCCATCCGGCGCTGCTGGCGCACTGTCGGCGTTCGAGCCGGTGGCGGACGGTGCGCGTGATGAAGTCGGGATCGGGCCGCGCGGCGACGTACTTTCGCCACTATCGCAGTTCGACGGGGCGGTGCATGGTGTCGTTCGAGTATCTGGGGCAGCGGTAGAGGACCGTCGGATGGAACCCAACCCGCGAGGCGTGCTGACGGAAGTCAAGCGCAGCGAGATCTGCGCGATCCTGGCCGTGGGTTGCTCGCGCACCACCGCGGCGCGCTACGTCGGTTGTCATCCGAGCACGATTCGCAACACGGCCAGGCGCGATGCGGATTTTGCTCAGGCGTTGCAGCAAGCCGAAACCAAGCACGAGATTCAACACCTGGCGCACATCAACGCGGCGGCCAAGGAGGGACGTTACTGGCGTGCCGCGGCCTGGGCGCTGGAGCGCACGCACCCGGACCGCTACGGGCGGCGCCGCCCGCACACCATTACCTCCGATCAACTCTCGCAAGTGCTCGCGCAGTTCGCCGGAGTCATTCTGGAGGAGGTTGCCGACGAAGACGTGCAACAGCGCGTGTTTGCGCGGCTGGCCGATTTGACCGAGGAGTTGCACGCGCTCTCGACGAAGGGAGCCGGCCGATGAGCACGACTTCGGGCTGGGACGCTTGCGGCTTGACGCCTGACTGCTGGGCCGATCTGGCGTTGCGCCTGAAGGCCGACTTGGCGCGCCGCATGCGCGTGCAGCAGCGCGGCGCCGACACGCTGCTGGATTGGGGGCGGCGTTACTTGCCGCGACACTTTATCCGCCGGCCCTCGGGCATGCACCGCTGGCTGGGCGAGCAGCTTGACGCCATGACGATCGAGCGCGGCGCGCGGCTCAACGTCATTGGCCCGCGGGGCGCCGCCAAGTCGACCGTCGCCACGCTGGCTCACGTGCTGCGCGTGGCCGTGGAAGGCTGGGAGCCGTATATCTGGATCGTCTCGGACACGAGGCAGCAGGCCATCCGGCACTTGGAGAACGTCAAGGCCGAGTTGCTGGAGAACGAGCGGTTGAAAACCGAGTATCCCGATGCGGCGGGACGCGGGCCGGTGTGGCGCGCCCAGTCGATTCAACTGCGCAACGGCATCACCATCGAGGCGTTTGGATCGGGCCAGCGCTTGCGAGGCCGGCGATATCAAGCGCACCGGCCCACGCTGATCGTCTGCGACGATCTGGAAAACGACGGCCATCGCCATTCGTCGGCGCTGCGCGAGCAATCGCGAGAGTGGTTCCAAGGCACGCTGCTCAAGGCCGGCGCCAAGCACACCAACATCGTCAACCTGGCAACCGCTTTGCACCGCGACGCGCTGGCCTTGCAGCTCGATCGCACGCCGGGTTGGTCCTCGCGCGTGTTCGCGGCCATCGAGCGCTGGCCCGACCGCATGAACCTGTGGCACGAGTGGGAAGCGATCTATTGCGACGCCACCAGCGCTTCGCCACTGGTCGAGGCGAGGACGTTCTTCGAGCGGCATCGCGAGCAAATGGAGGCCGGCGCCCAGGTGCTGTGGCCGGACGAGGAGGATCTGTACGCGCTGATGCGGATGCGCGTGGAAGGGGGCCGCACGGCGTTCGAGCGCGAGAAGCAGGGCACGCCGCTCAATCCGGAGCTGTGCGAATGGCCGGAGGCGTGCTTCGGCGACGACGCGTGGTTTGACCAGTGGCCCGCGGAATACCAGGTGCGCGTGGTGGCGCTCGACCCCAGCCAGGGGCGCGATGCGCGGCGATCCGACTACTCGGCGTTCGTGTCGCTGTGCGTGGATCGGCATGGAGTGCTGTTTGTCGAAGCCGACCTGGCGCGCCGCGCCACGCGTGACACCGTGGCCGCGGGCACGGAGATTTGCCGCACGTTTCACCCCGACGCATTCGGCGTCGAAACCAATCAGTTCCAGCAATTGCTGGCCGGCCAGTTCGAGGAAGAGTTCCAGCGACAGGGCCTCGTGGACGTGCAACCGTGGAGCATCGACAACCGCGTGAACAAGCAGGTGCGCATTCGCCGCCTGGGGCCGTATCTGGTCGGACGCCGCCTGCGTTTCAAAGTCAACTCGCCTGGGACGCAGTTATTGATAGAGCAGTTGCGCGAGTTTCCCGCCGGCGATCACGACGACGGTCCGGATGCGCTGGAGATGGCCATTCGCCTGGCCGGAGAGTTGCTGGGACAACGCGGAGCCGACGACGGGTTGGGCGACCGATTGCCGTTGGACGGCCTGTCGCACGCCAACTGTTGAAATTGCACTAACCCAAGGGAGACAACGAGCATGAACGCCACGCGAACTGACGCCAACCAGCGAAACCACGTTTCGATCGGCGAGCAACTCCAGCGGCAATTGTCCGAAGCCTGGCAAAGCCTGTGGGACAACTTCGTCGATCCGCGCGAATCGCTGTGGGACGACGGCGTCGAGTGGACCCCGTTGGGCGCAGCGTCGGCGGGAGCGTCGACGGCGCAGAGTCCACTGGTCAACGAGGCGCAACTGCGCGACATTCGCGAACAGTGCCGCTTGCTGGCGGTGGGCAACGAATTCGCCGTCAATGCGCACGAGAACCGCATCAACTACCTGGTGGGCGCCGGGCACACCTATCGAGCGGCGGTGAAAAAGGGGCGCGACGTGCCGGCCGAGCTCGCCGCGCAAACGCAACACGTGCTCGACGAGTTCATCTATGAGAACGCCTGGCACGCCCGGCAACAGGAAATCGTGCGCCGCTGGGACCGCGACGGCGAAGTGTTCCTGCGGTTCTTCGTCTCTGCCGACGGGCAAACGCGGGTTCGTTTCGTCGAGCCCGGACAAGTGGCCACGCCTTCCGGCGCGCTGGCCGATCCGGCTGCTTCGTTCGGCATCCTGACCGAGCCGGACGACGTCGAGACGCCGCTGGCCTACTACGTCGACGGAATTGCGGTCGATGCGGCCGACGTCCAGCATCGCAAGGCCAACGTCGACGCCAACGTGAAACGCGGGCTGCCGCTGTTCTATCCGGTGCGCAAGAATCTGCGGCGCGCCGAAAAGCTGCTGCGCAACATGAGCGTCGTGGCCGAGATTCAGTCGGCCATTGCCTTGATTCGCAAGCATCGCGGCGCCACCAAATCGGGCGTGCAGCAGTTTGTTGCCGGCCAGGTCGACGCCAGCATCTCGTCGTCGGCCACCGGCCAAACGACCAACTTCCGCCGCTTCGGACCGGGCACGATCCTCGACAGCTACGGCGGCATGGAATACGACTTTCCGATCGCGGGGCTCGACGCGGCCAACTACGTCACCGTGTTGCAGGCCGAGCTGCGCGCCATCGCCAGCCGGCTGGTCATGCCGGAGTTCATGCTCACGTCGGACGCGTCGAACGCCAACTACGCCTCGACGATGGTGGCCGAGGGGCCGGCGATTCGCATGTTTGCGCGGCTGCAGGCGGCGCTGGTGAGCGACGACTTGCAAGTAATGTGGCGCGTGCTCGACAACGCCGCGGCGGGCGGGCGGTTGCCGCGCGGCGTCGAAGACGACATCGAGATTCAGGTTGGACCGCCCACGCTGGCGGTGCGCGACGCGCTGGCCGAGGCGCAAGCCGCGCGCATCGAGTTGGAGAGCGGCGTACTTTCTCCGCAAACCTGGAGCCAGCGCCGCGGGCTCGACTACGATCAAGAGCAAGCCAACTTTGCCGAGCACGCGGCGCGCGTGGGCGCGGCGCAAGCCAGCGCGGCGGAAAAAAATCAAGTGGCCTGAAAACTCAAATTGAAATCAGCCGCGCGAGTTGCTAACATCAAAACCATGAAGAACACGATTCAAGAGCCGGCGAATCTGAACTGGCGAGGACGCGTCGACGACGCCTGGCAGGCGATTCTCGACGACGTGCTGAAGCGAGGCTTTCACGGCCGAGCTTCCGTCGAGCTGCAGATTTCCGACGGCACGATTTGTCGCGTCACGCGTTGCGTGGAGCGCGTCGACAAATAGTTCGTTCGTAGTTCGCGTGCGTTAGTTCGTACAACACATGGCGCGTCCGACGCGCTCGGGTATCACGAGGGGCCTGCGCATTTTGCCGCAGGTATCATTGGGCGCCCATTGATCGATCCTGCGGGGTCGGTGAATGGGCCCCCTTTTTTTGTTGGGGGAGGATCAACAAACCATGGACCAATTGCTGCAAGAGTACGTCAATTCGCGCGGCGTCGACATGCGTGTCGACGTTGGCGCCAGTGTGATTCGCGGCGTCAAGCTGCTGGGACTTTCGTCTCGCAACGGCCGCCGCTATCTGCCCGCCGCGCTGGCGCAGGCCGCCGGCCTGTACGAGGGCGCCAAAGTCAACGTCAATCATCCCAAGGGCAATCCGCTGGCGGCGCGCGACTATCAGGACCGCCTGGGAGCGATTCGCGGCGTGGTGGTGCGGGCAGGAGAGGGGCTGTTCGGCGATTTGCACTTCAATCCCAAGCACGCGCTGGCCGAGCAACTGCTGTGGGACGCGACGCACGCGCCGGAGAACGTCGGCTTTTCGCACAACGTCGAAGCGCGCACCTCGCAGAGCGGCAGCCAGACGGTTGTGGAAGCCATCCTGAAAGTGCAAAGCGTCGACCTGGTGGCCGATCCGGCGACCTCGCGCGGCTTGTTCGAGAATGTGGCGGCGGGTGCTGCGGAAGGTCGCGACGAGTCGTGCCTGGCAGCGCTGACGGTCGAGCGGCTGCGCGC
>JBGSYQ010000388.1:0-21425 GCA_041750795.1 Pirellulales bacterium
CGCGGCGCCGCGCGCGGCGGCTCCAACTCGCGTGCGTACGACACCAGCGGCTGGCTGCGCTCCGCGCCCACGGCGCACCAATAACCGGGCAGGTCGCGGCTTTCCTCGGGGCTGATCGCCTCTTGAAACAACTCCAGCGCCGGGCGCAAAGCTTCGGCCAGCCGGCGGCACTCGGGGCACACCCGCAGATGCGCCTCGACCGGAGTATCGCATGCCGTTCCGGTGGGGAACGGGCCGCGGGTCAACACGTCAAAGACTTGATCGCAATTCATGCTTCAATGCTCCTCGCGCGCATCGCCGTACGACGCCCCTTGGTTTCCGGCGGATTCGATCAGGGCGGCCATTCGCTCCAGCCCGGTGCGTACGCGAGCCTTGGCCGTATTCAGACTGCACGGCATCGCCTCGGCGATCTCGTGAAATTTCAATCCCGCAAAGAAGCGCAATCGCAGAGCATCGGCCTGCACGGTGCTCAGCTTTCCCAACAGCGCCTCGAGCGCCGCGGCGCGCTCTTTGGCCAGCAGCGCGGCCAAGGGCGAAGCGGCTTGTTGTTCGTCGGCCGGCGGCGCGAGCGATTCGGTGCGCTCGGCGTCCAACGGCTCGACGGGCACGCGGCGCATCCGCCGTTGATAGTGCGCGCGGCACTGATTCAACAGTATCGTCCACAGCCACGTCCGGAAGTTGTAACGCGGATCGTAGTTGTCGCACGATTTGAAGACAGCCAGGAACGTTTCCTGCACCACGTCTTCGGCCCAGTCGTTGCGTCCCAGCCGGCTGCGCGCCACGCGCGCCAGCGCCGGTTGATAGCGCCGCACCAGTTCGGCAAAGCACTCGCTATCGCCTGCCTGCACGCGCTGCAGGAGAATGGCGTCCGACTCAGTCGCCCGCTCGTCCATTTCGTGGAAACCCCCGTCGGCCGCGCCACCGGCACTGCCAGGCGGCCGGTTCACCCGCCATTTTTGCCAGTACGGGCCGTCGAAGCAAGCAGCCAGCGACAGAAGTACACCGCCGATGGCTCGCCGCGCCATTTGCGTGTGGTCCACCCGAGGGGGTGTGCCGGCCAAGCGCGTTCGCTCTGGTTTGCTATGTCAGCAGCTTCTTCAAGAATGCGGAGAGCTGGCTTCCCAACTGCTCGATCGTTTCCTGGCGGCCGCGATCCACAAGCGAACCGTCAGGGGCGAACGCGTCGGCGGCCTTGGCCAGCGAATGGGTGGCTGGCAGTACGTGCGTGCCGATATTGCCCAGAATAGCCCGCAGGTGGACCAGCCCGCGCATGCCGCCCAGCGCTCCGGGCGATGCGCTCATAATCACGGCGGCCTTGCCGGTGAAGCAGGCCAGTGGCGGCTCGCCGGCCACGGGGCGCGACGCCCAATCGATCGTGTTCTTCAACAGCGGCGTGATCGAGCTATTGTACTCCGGCGCGGAGATCAAGAAGCCGTGATGCGACAGCATCAGCGCCTTGAGCCTGGCCGCGTTTTCGGGCAGTCCCGTCTCGGCCTCCTGGTCCTGGTCGAACAGCGACAATGAGTAATCCCGCAGGTCGACGTACGTCACTTCCGCGCCGGCTGCGCGGGCGCCGGCGGCGGCAATTTGCACTAGTTTTTTGTTGTAGGATTCCTTGCGAACGCTGCCGGCAAACGCCAGGATCCTGGGCGCCCCCGTTGCGGATGCGGGGGCCGTCATGGGCAGGGAGGGCATGTTCGAATTCCGTGCGCAGGGGGGGATAAGCTTGCGTGAATGCCTGGGTAAGTTGGTATCATTGACGGTATGCCGAGCAAGCAAAAGGGAACGCGCGTCCAGTTTCGCCTGGGCACGCTGTTGTGGGGCACCATGTGGTTTGCGCTGTTGCTGGCCATTTGCATCCGCCAGCAGCACGCCGCCACGCGCCAGCGCGAGGTGTTGGAGTCGATGCGCGCCCGAGGCGCCTTTCTCCTGCCGCCCGCCGCAACCGCCGGCAATACAAATGCCGCGGCGCCAACTTCCGTGCAACCAGCAGCGCCTGCCTCGAAATAGCCTCGCAGTCAGAGTTCATGCCGCACTTCACCAGCCACATCTTCGTCTGCTGCAATCAACGCCAGCCTGGCCACAGCCGGGGCTGTTGCGACGCCGAGGGGCAAGGCCACTTGCGCGATTGCTTCAAGCAGGAGTTGAAACGCCGCGGACTGGGCCCGCTGGTCCGCGCCAACCAGGCCGGCTGCTTGGATCAGTGCGAGTTGGGCCCCACGGTGGTGATCTACCCGCAGGCCATCTGGTACGGCGGCGTGACGCCCCAGGACGTCGTGCGAATCATCGAAGAGACCGTCATTGGGGGACGCGTGATCGAGGACTTGCGGATCCCGGACGAGAAGCTGAACGCGTGCAAGTTGTAGGAGCGGATAGCGGCCTGTTGAAGAATTCAACAGGCCGCGACATCGCAGGGATGCGATGACAGAATAGCGACGTAAGTCGTTATTCTGCGAGCCGTGCGGAGCTTTGCTTCGCACTTGGCGATTGTTGAAAAATGCCACGACGGCATTTTTCAACAGGCTGATAGGGCAGTTTTTGAACTCGATGGAAGCTTCGTTTCGATAATCAGTCACTATGGTGGTATCTTGGGTAAGAGGAGGTGATTCCAATGGCTCATCAATTCCCGCCCGATGTCGAAGAGCGGATCAAGGCGCAGCTTGCAACTGGGTTGTACGAATCTGCAGACGATGTCATTCGTGACGCGCTGCAAGCTCTCGATAGCTACCGCGCGTACCAGCGAGAATTGAGCGATCTCAAGGAGACGCTTCGCGTTGCCGAGGAACAGAGCCAGCAGGGTCAATCCGGTCCATTCGATGCCGAGGCAACCAAGCGAGCGGTTCGCGAGCGTCTCGCGCAGCAAGGCATCGCGGATTAGCCACGTCTCGCGTTTTCCGCACGCCGGCGGCCGAAGCGGATCTTTGCGATATCGCGTACCACATCGCCGTAGAGGATGGGCGGCCGTTCACCGCGGACCGCAACATCGACGAGTTGATCGCCAAGTGCGACACTTATGCGCAGAATCCGCTCCTGGGTACGGCCGCGCCGGAACTCGGCAAGGAGTATCGTATCTTTGCTTTCAAGCGCTGGATCGTCATCTATCGTCCGATCGACGACGGCATCGAAGTCATGCGAATCATCGATGGCAGCAGGGACTACCCGACGTTGTTTCGTACATAGTTCAATCGTTCGGGATGTTTGCGCCGTCGCCACGTTCGTGGGCAGGCTGTTCTGAACCATCCGACGCCACCCATGGGTAATCGATTGCTGGCGGCCGGTAGCGGACGTTGGCAGCTCGGCCTTTCCTCTTTGAGGTCGCCGTTTTGGCACCAGCGAATGTGGTTGGCCCCCGAATATTCCTTGCTATTGCCCCCTCGCGGCGTGTATATTCGGGGGTTGGCGGAGGGCTGGCCTGGTGTGTGTTTTTCGCCAGTCGCTTACCCCGCGTTTTGCACGCCTCCCCTACCCGTCCGGTCGCGGACTGACGACGAGTTGCCCGACCGGCGGCCTGCCTGACGACGATTGACTTTATCGCCCACAAACGACCTGCTGGCGGCATGCGCCGGCGGGAGATTTCGAATCAGTTTCCGAGGATGCGCCGCCGATGATTGCCACTGCACGCGGAATGGGACTGTGGGTCGTGACGTTGCTCGCGTTGGTTGCCACGGCGCGGGCGGCCGACGAGGTGTCGACACCTGCCTCCGAGGGCGTCAGCTACTTCCGCGACGTGCGGCCCATTTTCCAGGCTCATTGCCAGGGTTGCCATCAGCCGGCCAAGCCGCTGGGCGAGTTTGTGATGACCGCCTTCGACGCGCTGGTGAAAGGAGGCGAGAGCACGCTGCCGGCCATCGTGCCGGGCGAGCCGGACGAGAGCTATCTCGTCGACCAGATTACGCCGGCCGACGGCAAGGCCGAGATGCCCAAGGACAAAGACCCGCTCACCGCAGACCAGGTTGCCAAGATCCGCCAATGGATCAGCGAGGGCGCCCACGACGACACTCCCGCTTCGGTTAGCCGTGTGGTCGACGCGGCCCATCCGCCCAAGTACGAGGGCGCGCCGATCGTGACGGCACTGGAGTTCTCGCCGGACGGCGCGCTGTTGGCCGTGAGCGGCTATCACGAGACGTTGCTCTTTCAAGGCGACGGTTCGGTGCTGGTGGCGCGATTGGTCGGTGAGTCGGAGCGAATTGAAGCCGTGGCGTTTTCGCCCGATGGCAAGCTGCTGGCCGTTGCTGGTGGTTCGCCGGGGCGCTTGGGCGAAGTGCAGGTGTGGGACGTGGCCACACGCCAGCTCAAGCTTTCGGTGCCGGTGACGCACGACACGGTCTATGGCGTGAGTTGGTCGCGCGACGGCACGAAGATCGCCTTCGGTTGCGCCGACAATACCCTGCGCGCGATCGACGCCGCCGACGGTAAGCAAGTGCTCTATCAAGGCGCTCACAACGATTGGGTGCTCGACACCGTGTTCTCGACGGACGGCACATATTTGATTTCCGTCAGCCGCGACCGTTCGATGAAGCTGGTCGAAGTGGCCACGCAGCGGTTTGTCGACAACATCACCAGCATCACGCCCGGAGCGCTCAAGGGAGGGCTGGCGGCCGTCGACCGGCATCCGCAGAAGGACGAACTGCTCATTGGCGGCGCCGACGGCGTGCCCAAGGTCTATCAGATGCTGCGCACGCAGGATCGCAAGATTGGTGACGACTACAACCTGATCAAGGCCTATGAAGCCGCGCCGGGGCGCATCTACGACGTGGACTTCAATGCCGACGGCAGCCGCTTCGCCGTGGCCAGCAGTTCCGACGGCACCGGCGAAGTGCGCGTCTACGAGACGGGCAACGACAAGCTGCTGCGCAAGCTCGACGGTCAACAGGGGGCCGTCTATTGCGTGGGCTTTAACCCGGCCGGCAACGTGGTGGCTTCGGCCGGCTTCGACGGGCTGGTGCGTTTGAACGACGTGGAAACCGGCAAGCTTATCAAAGAGTTCTCGCCCGTGCCCGAGGGCGCCACCGAGGTGGCCGCGGCGGGCAATTAAGCGATCGATCGTCCAGATTCACAGATATCACGTATCCAAGCAATGCCTCAGGCATCCCGACAGGAATCCGTCATGAAGCGCAAGTTCCTCGCGGTCGGCTGTTTTACGACCATCGCAACCTCCGTGCTGAGCGCGGTTTTGCTCGGCGCGGCAGCGCCGGCGATTGCCGACGAGCAACTGCCCGCGGATGCGCAGATCGTCAAGCTGGAAGCTCTGCCGGCCGAGATCACGCTGGAAAACCACTACGCATACACGCAAGTGTTGCTGACGGCCGAGTTGGCCAATGGCGACCTGGTGGATGTCACGCGGTTGGCGCAAGCCACGCTCAGCGACGACCTGGCCGAGGTCTCGGCGCATGGCATCGTCCGTCCCAAGACGGACGGCCAGGGCACCATCAGCTTCGCCGTGGCAGGACATTCCGTCAGCGTGCCGCTGACGGTCTCCGGCCAACAGGACGCTTATCCGGTCAGCTTCGTGCGCGACGTGATGCCGGTCATGTCCAAGATGGGCTGCAACGCGGGCACGTGCCACGGTTCGCTCAACGGCAAAAACGGTTTCAAGCTCTCGCTGCGCGGTTATGACGCGCTTTACGATCACCGCGCCTTGACCGACGACATCGAAGGACGGCGGATCAATCGGGCCGCACCGGACCAGAGCCTGATGCTGCTCAAGCCGGCCGGCGTGATTCCGCACGTCGGCGGCGTGCTGACGCAGCCGGGCGAGCCGTACTACGAGGTGATCCGCACGTGGGTGCTGGGTGGAGTCAAGCTCGATCTCGACAGTCCGCGTGTGGCCAGCATCGAGATCTTCCCCAAGAACCCGGTGGTTCCGCGGCCCGACATGTCGCAACAGATGCGGCTGCTGGCTACGTATACCGACGGCTCGGTGCGCGACGTGACGCTCGAGGCGTTTATCGAGAGCAGCAACACGGAAGTGGCCGTGCCGGACAAAAGCGGCATGATTTCCGTCATTCGCCGCGGAGAAGCGGCGGCACTGGCGCGCTATGAAGGCGCCTACACCGCGACCACCATCACCGTGATGGGCGATCGCTCGGGCTACGAATGGAAAGAGACGCCGGCCAACAACTATGTCGACGAGTTGGTCTATCAGAAGCTCCAGCGCGTCAAGGCGTTGCCCAGCGAGTTGTGTACCGACGCCGAATTCATTCGACGCGTGTCGCTCGACCTGACCGGTCTGCCGCCCACGCCCGAAGCTGTGCGCGAATTCCTGGCCGACCAGCGCGACACGAAAGTGAAGCGCGACGAGTTGGTCGACCGACTGGTGGGCAGCGCCGATTACGTCGAGCTGTGGACCAACAAGTGGAGCGACCTGCTGCAAGTGAACAGCAAGTTCCTGGGCGAGCAGGGCGCGTTTGCGCTGCGCGGCTGGATCAAGCAGGCCGTGGCCAGCAATATGCCGTACGACGAGTTCGTGTACACGATTCTGACCGCCAGCGGCTCCACGATCGAGAATCCGCCGGCCGCATATTACAAGGTACTGCGCACTCCTGAAGAAACGATGGAGAACACCACGCAGTTGTTCCTGGGCGTGCGGTTCAATTGCAATCACTGCCACGATCATCCGTTCGAGCGTTGGACGCAAGGGCAGTACTGGCACATGGCGGCGTTCTTTGCACAAGTGGGGCGCAAGCCCGATCCGGCCGCGGAGGGGAAGATGCTCGGTGGCACGGCCGTCGAAGGGGGCAAGCCGCTGATCGAGACCATCTATGACGCCGGCAGTGGCGAAGTGACCGACGGCGGCACCGGCCAGACCGCGGCACCCAGCTTCCCCTATCTGCACGAAGACCTCGCCGACAAGAGCGCTTCACGCCGCGAGCAATTGGCCCGCTGGATCGCCTCGGAGCAGAACCAGTACTTCGCCAAGAGCTTCGTCAACCGGCTGTGGGGCTATCTGTTCGGACGCGGCATCATCGAGCCGATCGACGACATTCGCGCGGGCAACCCCCCCACGAATCCCGAGTTGTTGGAGCAATTGACGAAAGAATTCATCGACAGCGGTTTCGACACGCAAGCGATCATGCGGCGAATCTGCAAATCGCGGACGTACCAGTTGTCGATCGTGCCCAACCAGTGGAACGAGGATGACGAGATCAACTTTTCGCACGCGGCGGCGCGACGCCTGCCGGCCGAAGTGTTGTACGACACGATCCAGCGCGGCACCGGCGCCGTGAGCCGTTTGCCGGGCGTGCCCGAGGGCTATCGCGCCACCCAATTACCCGACGTGGGCCTGACGCTGCCCAGCGGCTTCTTCGAGGTGTTTGGCCGGCCGGCCCGCGAGAGTGCCTGTGAATGCGAGCGCTCCAGCGGCATGATGCTCGGACCGGTGATGACGCTGGTCAATGGCCCCACGATCGCCGAAGCGATCGCCGATCCGGACAACGCCATTACGAAGCTGGTGGCCAGCGAGTCGGATGACGCGGCCGTGGTGAAGGAATTGTTCCTGCGCTTGCTCTCGCGTCCGGCCATACCGTCGGAGATCGAAGCCGGCGTGGCGGCGCTGCACGCCGGCGGCGACGAACTGGCGACGTTGCAAGCCGAGTTTGCCGCGCACGAAGCCCAACTCGCCGAGCAGCAGAAGGTCTGGGAACCCACCCTGATTCCGCCCTCCTGGATCGTGCTGGAGCCAACCGAGATGCAATCGAGCTTCGGCGCCACGTTTGCCCGACAGTCCGATGGCTCGGTGCTGGTCGAGGGGGCCAACGGCAAGGGCACGGTTACCGTGACGCTCGACACGGATTCGGAAGGCTTTACCGCGCTGCGGCTGGAAGTGCTGGCCGACGACAAGCTGCCGTCGCGCGGTCCGGGGCGCGCTCCCAACGGCAACCTGGTGCTCAGCGAGCTATCGGCCACGGCCACGTCGAAGACCGCGCCGATTGAGCCGGTGAAACTGGCGCTGGGTCGCGGCTCGTCTGATTTCGAGCAGTCCGGATATCCGGTCAGCTACGCCATCGACGGCAGGCCGAACACCGGTTGGGCCATCGCGCCAGAAACTGGCAAGGATCACGCCGCCGTGTTCGAAGTGCTGGAGGAAGTGAAGTTTGCCGGCGGTACGACTCTGGTGCTCACGCTCGACCATCAATTCGACGATCGCCACACGATCGGCAAGTTCCGCGTTTCGATCACGCAGGCGCCGCTGCCGCTCAATGCCCCGAAGGCGCCGGAAAACATCCTGGCCATCGCGGCGATTCCAGCCGAGCAGCGCAACGACGCGCAGCGCAGCGAACTGGCCAACTACTATCGCAGCCAGGACGCCGAGTGGAACCGTTTGCAGCAAGCAGTGGCCGCCGCCGCCCTTCAGCAAAAGAACCACCGACTGACCGGCGCCCAAGATCTGGCCTGGGCACTGATCAACAGCCCGGCGTTCTTGTTCAATCGGTAGTGTGGCAATTGAATCGGGTGCCAAGGTCACGCGCCGCGTGAGCATGCCGTTCGGTCCTTTTTTCGTAGGGGTATTGCTCGCGCGATTGCCGTGCATGTGCGTACGGCACCCATCGACGTGCGCGGATGGTTGTCGGTCCGCTTGCAGAGATGCCGGCGCACTCCGACAATGAGAGCATCGCCCGCCAACGGAACCGTCGCTCGACAGGCTGCGTCTCGTGTACGTCGAAACTCACTCGTTGACCAAGCGCTACGGCTCGTTTACCGCGCTGGCGGATTTCTCGTTTCATGTGAATCGCGGCGAAGTCGTCGGCCTGCTGGGGCCCAACGGTGCGGGCAAGACCACCCTCTTGCGAATGCTGCTGGGCTATTTGCGGCCCACCAGTGGATCGGCCAGCATCGACGGGCTCGACTGTTACCGGCAGTCGCTGGCGGTGCATCGCCGCGTGTCGTATCTGCCGGGCGAAGCGAGGTTGTTTCGCACAATGCGCTGCCGCGAGGTCATCGACTTTTTCACCAGGGTGCGCCGCGACGGCAGCCGGCGGCGTGCCGAAGCGCTGGCCGCCGAGCGGTTCGGGCTCGATCTGTCGCGGCCCGTGGCGGCCATGTCCACCGGCATGCGACAGAAGCTGGCGTTGGCCGTGACACTGGCCGTGGATACGGCGCTGGTAATCCTGGACGAGCCGACTTCAAATCTCGATCCCACGGTCCGTGCCGACGTGGGCGCCCTGGTAGCCGAAGCCAGAGCAGCAGGCCGCACCGTCATTTTTTCGTCCCACGTGATTTCGGAAGTGGAGCAGGTTTGCGACCGCGTGCTCATCTTGCGTGCGGGCACGCTGGTACACACGCAGACGATCGCCGAGCTGCGCCGCAAACATCGCATTCGCGCACAACTAACCGGCGATTTCCCCCCCATGCCCGACTCGTTCAACGGTCACGTGGCCGTGTCGCACGGGCACAACGGCCATCTGACGATCGAGACGCCGGGCGAGCTTTCCGGCTTGTTGGGCTGGCTGGCGACGCTGCCATTGGCCGAAGTGCAGATCGAGTCGGTAGGGTTGCAGGCCCTTTACGATCAATATCACAGCGGCGAGTGATTCCGCCGGTATCGTCGCATGACCAACGTTGCCTTGTGGAAGAAGTCGCTGATCGAATGCCGCTGGCTATTGCTGGCGTGCGTGGTGTTCATGTTCGGCGTGCATTGGCTGCGCGTGTGGATCAGCAGCTTCTTTTCGATGCGCGATCTGGAAACCATGCTCAGCCTGCTGCCGGCGCCGATTGAGCAACTGCTGCCGGTCTCGTATACACAAATGGCGACCACTGCCGGCCAGATCGCCGCGGAGTATGACGACCCGGTGGTGCTGTTGCTGATGACGGTGTGGGCCATCTCGCGCGGCTCGGACACGGTGAGCGGCGAATTGAATCGCGGCACCATGGAAATGGTGCTAGCGCAGCCGGTCACTCGCACCAGCGTCGTGGCGACGCAAGGAATCGTCACGCTCTCGGGCGCCGCCGTACTGGCATTGGCGGCTTGGCTGGGCACTTGCACGGGTCTGGCCACGGTGACGCTGGAGACGAAGATCGATCCGCGCGTGTTTCTGCCGGCCGCCTTGAACCTGTTTGCCTTGGGCGCTTTTCTGGCCGGGTTGAGCACCATGGTTTCGGCCGGCACCAACTATCGGGCGCGCACGATCGGCATCGTGGGCGGATTCTATGCCGTATCGATGGTCGTCAAGATCGTCAGCCGCATGGCGCCCGGCTGGGAGTGGCTGGCGTATACTTCGTTCTTCACGCCGTTCGAGCCGCAACTGCTGGTCGGCGATACGGCACGGGCCTGGGCGATGCGCGTGGAAACGGCTCCGGGCGTCTTCGAACTGGGCGGAATGGGCTATGACAGCGTGCTGGTGGGCCTGGGACTCATCTGCTACCTCATCGCCGGTATGGTGTTTGTCCGCCGCGACCTGCCTGCGCCGCTGTGACCCGCCTGCACCGCTATGACCCGATGGAGCGCTCGCCGCTCACCCCCGCACCAGCGGGCCAGGCCCGAGCGAAGCAGTCCAGATTCCCGTAGCATCGCGGGCCATTTGCGGCCATAATGCGGCGCGCCGGGCGGATGGATTCGCACGCGCGCCTCGCCGGTCATACCAAGGAGCCAGCTATGGTTCATCGCAAGTTCCTGCCATGCCTTTTGTTTCTCGTCGCGATCGTCGCTGCCGGCTCGCTGCGCGCCGACGAGCAGGAAAATGCCGGGCAAGAGAAGCTGGATCAAGCCACGGAGATCAAAATTTCCGCCGAAACGGCCGGCGATCTGAACGACGTCATCACGCTGTGCCGCGAGGCGATTCAAGAGGGGTTGGACGAGGCCAACAAGAGCTTTGCAAACGACCTGTTGAGCAGCACGCTCACGCAGCGCGCCGATCTGATCTGCATGGAGCTCTTCGAGCAACCCCTGCGCCCCAGCCGCGCCCGGCGCCTGGTCGAAATGGCCATGGTCGATCTGCAGGAGACGCTGGCCATCGATCCGAAGCAGGCACTGCCGCAGTATCTGATCGGCCGGCTGTACGCTCACCTGGGCGAAAAAGACAAGGCGCTGGCGGCGCTCGATGAGGCCGTGCGGTTGTCCGCCCAAGATCCTGCCACGCAATCGCAGGCCCTGCTGGTGCGCGCGAACCTGCGCGACGACCCGGACCAGCGCACCGCCGACTTCGACAAAGCCGTCGCGCTGACGCCCCACGATCCCGACGTGTTCCGCAATCGAGGCATGTATCACCTGGCCGACAATCGCGCCGAGCAGGCGCTGGCCGATTTCGACGCCGCACTCGAGCTCTCCCCGAATGACAGCGATACGCACGAAGCACGCGGGCTGGCTCAAAGCGTGCTGCAGAAGTACGACGACGCGATGGAGAGCTTCAACAAAGCCATCGAGTTGTCGCCCGATAGCGCCACGGCGCACACACACCGCGCCCGCGTGCGCGCGATCAAGGGGGATACGCCGGCGGCGCTCAAAGATGTCGAGCAGGCGTTGGAACTTCAGCCGGGCTCAATACAAGCATTGCAATTGCACGCGACGCTGTTGGGCAGCACCGGCAAGTTCGAGAAGGCGCTCAAGGACTTGAACCTGTTGCGCACTGCGATGCCCAACGACCCGGAGTTGCTGCTGCAGATCGCCGCGCTCTACCAGGCTTCCAAGCAGGCGGACAAAGCGATCGAAACCTACGGCACGCTGTTGGAGTCCGATCCAGTCAACGTCAGCGGCTATCGCGGGCGTGCCGATACCTATCTGAGCCTGGGCAAACAGGCCGAAGCCGTGGCCGACTATGACAAAGCGTTGGAGCACGATCCGGAAAACAGTGGCGTGCTCAACAACCTGGCTTGGGTGCTGGCCACTTCGCCGCAAGACAACGTGCGCAACGGCCAGCGTGCGATCGAGCTGGCCACAAAGGCCTGTGAAGTGACCGAATACAAGCAGGCACATATCCTGAGCACGCTGGCGGCCGCTTACGCCGAAGCGGGCGATTTCGACAAGGCCGTCGAGTGGTCGACGAAGTCCGTGGAGCTGGGGGCCGACGAGCTCAAAGATCATTTGCGCAAAGAGCTGCAGAGCTATGAAGCCAAAAAGCCCTGGCGCGAGGAGATACCACCCGATCTGGCCGCGGGCCCGGCCGAGCTGGGCGACGGCTCCCAACCCTCGAAGAACGAGACGGCCCGCTCCAAGGGCGGGAGATAGGGCGTTGGATCGGGATTCCGCCTGGCAACTCGTTTGCGAATATACCGCCAGCGACAGCCTGCGCCAGCATATGTTGGCCGTGGAAGCCGCCATGCGAGCTTATGCACGCCGCGCCGGCGCCGACGAGAACGAGTGGGGCATCGTCGGCCTCTTGCACGATTTTGACTATGAACGGTGGCCCAATGCGCCGGATCATCCACTGCAAGGTGCGGCCATTCTGGCCGAGCGAGGCTATCCGCAGCACGTGGTTTACGCTATCAAATCGCACGCCGACTATCTGACCGATTGCCCCCGTATCTCGCCGTTGGATAAGACGCTGTACGCGTGCGATGAATTGGCCGGTTTCGTGGTGGCAGTGGCCAAGGTCCGTCCCGAGGGCATTCACGGCATGCGGGCCTCCAGCGTAAAGAAGAAGCTGAAGCAAAAATCGTTCGCCGCAGCCGTCAATCGCGACGACATCGTCCGCGGCGCCGCCGATCTGGGCGTTGAGCTGGACGAACACATCCAATTCGTGATCGACGCCCTGGCGGCCGCAGCACGCCAGCTCGATCTGGATCCGGCCGGGAACTAAACAGCCCCAATTGCTTGCTCCGCCGACTTTGCGGCGGTATCTTGCGCGCTGGCTTCTGTGCTGCGCAAGTGGTTGCGCCAGTGTGCCGCTGGCGGTCAAAAGGGATCGCGCTCATGAAGACGGACTTGAAGCTCGATATCTGGAGCCCTGAGTTCAAGGCGGATCCGTTTCCGTTTTATGCCTATCTGCGGGCCAACTCGCCCGTGCATCCCGTCACGCTGCCTGACAAGCAGACCGCCTGGCTGGTGACGCGTTATGACGACGTGGCGGCCGTGCTGCGCGACGAACGTTTCGCCAAAGATCGATTGCGCATCTTTATTGCCCAGGAACTGGCAAGCCAGCCGTGGATGCCGGCGATGTTCAAGCCGCTGTCGCGCAACATGCTGGACGTCGATCCGCCGGATCACACCCGCTTGCGGGCGCTGGTGCAATTGGCCTTTTCGCCGCGCGCCGTCGAGCAGGTGCGGCCGCGCATCGAGGCCTTGGCGCACGAGTTAATCGACAAGTTTCGCCGGCCGCAGCACATCGATCTGCTGCACGAGTATGCCCTGCCGATTCCCACCACGGTCATCGCCGAGATGCTGGGCGTGGATGCTCGCGACCGGCACAAGTTTCACCGTTGGTCGAGCTCCATCCTGTCGTCGACGTCGTCGCCGCGCGGAAACTGGTTGGCGATTCCGAACGTGTTCTTTTTTCTTCGCTACTTGAGAAAGCTGATCGCCTCTCGCCGCACCAGGCCGCTGGACGACCTGGTCACCGCGTTAGTGCAAGCCCACGCGTCGGCGGACCGGCTGAGTGACGATGAGCTGGTTTCGATGATCTTTCTGCTGATCATCGCGGGCCACGAAACGACGGTGAACCTGATCGCCAGCGGGATGCTGGCGCTGTTGCAGCATCCCGCGCAAATGCAGAAGCTGCGCGACAATCCGGAGTTGATCAAGCCGGCCGTGGAGGAGTTGTTGCGTTTCACGGCGCCGGTGGAAACAGCCACCGAACGATTTACGCGAGAGGACGTGACGATCTCAGGCGTAACGATTCCCAAGGGGAGCCTGGTGCTGGCGGCGATTGCTTCGGCCAACCGCGACGAGTCTCAGTTCGACCATCCCGACGATCTGGACATCGCGCGCGAGCCGAACAAGCATCTGGCGTTCGGCATGGGAATTCACTTCTGCCTGGGCGCCTCGCTGGCGCGCATGGAGGGCCAGATCGCCATCGGTGCGCTATTGGCCCGCACGAGCGAGGTGACGCTGGCCGTGCCGGCGGACGAATTGCGCTGGCGACCGGGGTTGGTATTGCGCGGGCTCAAAGCGCTGCCGGTCAAGCTCTCGTTGGCGAAGTAACCGGCAATTCATGCAACGGGCAGCTTGCTCACGCTGCGCGGCACGCCGGCAGTGACGCGCGTCGCGCCGCTGTCGCTGGAAACGCTCTTGCCGGCAGCCAGCGCCCTCAGCCGGTGCATAACGACCCAGAAGGGCGGCAGGTACATGATATCGGCGAAGAACAAAATCACCAGAAACACCGGCGGCAGCTTGCCCAGCATGACGTAGCCCACGCCCAGGCTGGAGCCCAGCGCCTTGCTCCAGAAACCCAGCACCAGCAGATTGCGGTTTTCGACCGGGTTGCGCGCCACCATGATATAGCCGACGCCGAACAAACCGACCAGCATCCCCACCAGTTGCACAGGCAGCATTAGATGGGGCTTGGGCACGCCGATGAACTTGAAGCACTCGTGATAGAACACCAACATCGTCAGCCCGGCCAGCAGGTTATAGCAACCCACGAAATACAACAGCCGGCGCATCCAAGGCTTGAGTGGTTCCATGATGTGGACTTCCTTTTCCACAAGTGAACGGGGCAGGGGAGTATTCGTTTGGCACCGGCCGAGCGAGCGATTGGCTCAGCCGGCCGATTGGGCCGCGTATTGTTCGCTCCATGCCAACAGTTCGTCGCGCCCCTTGCGATGCAAGAAGTCGCCCAGCGTTTCGCCGTCCTCGCGAGCTTCCTTGTAATAGACGAACAGCGGCACGATTGCCGGCACGAGGTCCTCGGCCGGCACCATGTCCTTGTAGTTGAAATTGAGCCGGTCGCCGAGCAGCCGCCCACCGACAAAGATCGTGTACTTGTCCTTGGCTTTGCCGACCAGTCCGATGTCGCAGTTATACGGCCGGGCGCATCCGTTGGGGCAGCCGGTCATGCGGAGCGTGAAGCGTTCGCCCGCCAGCCCCAGCTTGGCCAACTCCACTTCCAGTTCGTCGACGATGCCGGGCAGCGCTCGCTCGCTTTCGGTGATGGCCAGGCCGCAGGTGGGCCAGGCCACGCAAGCCATCGACCAGCGGCGCAGGTTGGAGATTTCGTCGTGCAGCTTCACGCCGTGCTCATGTATAATGCATTCCAACCGGTCGCGATCCGCCGCATCGAGATCGGTAAACAGGATGCTCTGGTGCGGCGTGAGCCGTATGCCGGGCTGGAGCGTGGTGCAGATCACGCGCAGGGCCGTCTTCAAACGAAAATCGCCTTCGTCCCTAATGCGGCCGTTCTCCACGTTCAGGCCGTAAAACAGGCGACCGTCTCCCTGCTCGTGCCAGCCGATGTGATCGTCGAACTCGCGCACGTCGTCGGGATGCGGATCGGCCAGCGGCTTGCCGTAGTACTCTTCGACTTTGGCTTTGAAGGCCGGCAAACCCCAATTGTGAATCAGGTACTTGAGCCGCGCCACCTTGCGATCCGCACGGTTGCCGAAATCGCGCTGCACCAGGATGATCGCCGTAGCGACGTCGACTGCCTCTTCCGGCTTGATGAACGCCATACGCTGGGCCACGGCCGGAAACGTCTTTTCGGCGCTGGGTGTGACGCCCATGCCGCCCCCCACCAGCACGTTGTAGCCGATGATCTCGCCGTTTTCGACGATGGCCATCAGCCCCAGGTCGTTGGCATACAGATCGACGCAATTGTCGTCGGGCAGACCAATGGCCGTCTTGAATTTGCGCGGCAAGTAGGTCGGGCCATAGATCGGCTCGTCGACCACTTCGGGCGCTCCGCCGCCGGCCAACGTTTCTTCGCCCGTCTCCAGGTCGGTGAGCCAGATTTCGTGATAGGCCCTGGTCCGCGGGCAGAGATGCACGGCCAACTGGTCGGCCAGCGCCTGCAACTGGCTGTGGACGTTGCCCATCAGCGGCGCAGGGCAGCACATAATGTTTCGCTCGACGTCGCCGCAGGCGGCCAGCGTCGAGAGCTGAACTTCGTTGATGCGGTGGATGGTCTTCCACAGATCGTGCTTTAGCACGCCGTGCAGTTGCAGCCCCTGGCGCGAGGTGATGCGCAGCGTGGCGTTGCCCACTTCGTCGCTCAGGTCGATCTCGGCCAGCAGTTGATCGCTGGTGAGCTTGCCGCCGGGTATTTTCGTGCGGACCATGAAGGAATAGGCCTTGGGCGACTTGCCGACGTGACCTTCGACGCGGCCGGCCGCCCGCGCGTCGCGGTCGTCCTGCTGGTAAGTGCCGTGATGCTTCAGCAGTTGGATGCTGTCCTTGCCGAAGAAGTCATTGCCATCGCGCAGCTCGGCGGGAATCGGGCCGCGCAGTCCGTGGCTCTGCTGCTTGATGACTTCGACGGGACTGAGTTTGGGTTCGTCGGGCATAACGGTTCGTGCAGTTGGCGAAATAGTGGGGCTAGCAGTCCGTTGAAACAAGCCATCGTGGCTTATTTCAACCTCGCCAAGTGCGGAGCAAAGCTCCGCACGGCTCGCAAAACAACGACTTGCGTCGTCATTTTGAGATCGCATCCATGCGATCACGCAGCCCGTCGAATACTTCAACGGGCTGCTAGGGCGTGTTTGGTGAGCGAAACAATCTAATCATAACAATGATTAGCATCATTGTAATATATATCGGATCGACGGTCCCATTGTCAACAGACTATAGCCGCATTGCGGGCGGTCCACTACGCCGGTTTGCCCCTGGTTTTGCCGGCACTCGCGTCGAACTGGGTGTGCCAATCTCCGCGGATGGCCGATAGTCGCGGGGGCCGGGTTGCTCTAGAATGCGGCCTTTTCCTGCCAGAAGTGCAACTCACCGAAAGCTCGACCGTGACGGCCACCCTCCTCGACGGCAAGAAACTGTCGGCCCAGATTCGCGAGGAGCTGCGCGACGAGGTGGTCGAGTTTATCGAGAACAATGCCGAGGTGCCCACTTTGGCGGCTGTGCTGGTGGGCGACGATCCGGCCAGCCAGGTCTACGTGCGCAATAAGGTTACTGGCTGTGAACAGGTGGGCATGCAGAGCAAGCAGTATCGCTTGCCGTCGGAGACCTCGACCGAAGAGTTGCTCACGCTGGTGGCCAAGTTGAACAAGGCCGTGGAGGAGCCGATCCACGGCATCCTGGTGCAACTGCCTCTACCGCCGCACGTCGATGCAACGCGCGTGCTCAACGCGGTCAGCCCGCTGAAGGACGTCGACGGTTTTCATCCCGAAAACGTCGGCCGCATGGTACAGGGGAATCCGCGGTTTCTTCCCTGCACGCCCTACGGCATCCAACAACTTCTATTGCGCAATCAGATCGAAACGGAGGGCCGGCGCGTGGTGGTCGTGGGGCGCAGCGAAACGGTGGGCAAGCCGATGGCCCTGATGCTCATGCAGCGTGGCAAAGGGGGCGACGCAACGGTGACGGTCTGCCACAGCAAAACGCCCAACCTGGGCGAAGTCACCCGCCAAGCCGACATCCTGATCGTCGCCATCGGTCGGCCACAGTTCATCAAGGCCGAGATGGTCAAGCCCGCCGCGGTGGTGATCGACGTTGGCATTCATCGGCAGGACGGACGTTTGGTCGGCGACGTCGATTTCGACGCCGTCAGTCAGGTGGCCGCGGCCATCACGCCGGTGCCCGGTGGCGTGGGGCCCTTGACCGTCACCATGCTGTTGGTCAATACGCTGGCGGCGGCGCGGCTGCAAAACAATTAATCGGCCCACGACTCGACGTTGCTCGCTAGCGACCGCTGGCGCAGCGCTTCGTAGAACAACACGGCCGCCGTGGCTGAGACGTTCAGGCTGTCGGCCGCGCCGCGCATGGGCAGCTTGATCGGGGTGACGTCGTCGGCCTGCCAGGCGGCGTCCAATCCCTCGGCTTCGCTGCCGAGCAGGATGGCCGTGTTGCCGCGATAGTTGACCGCAGTGTAATCGTTCGTCGCGTCCAACCGCGCGGCGAACATTTTGTAATCGTGCTCTCGTAGCCAGGCCAGTGATTCGGCGGTGGTGGCGGTGGCGATTTGCTGCGTGAACACCGTGCCCAGGCTGGCGCGAATGCAGTTGGGGTTGAACAGATCGGTGCCGGCATCGGCCACGATCACCGCGGCCACGCCGGCGCCATCCGCGCTGCGCAGAATTGCGCCCACATTGCCGGGCTTTTCCAGGCCGCAAACGACCGCTACCAATTCGCCGTCCGCCACGCGCAGCGCGTTGAGCGTACGCGCTGGCGCCTCGGCAACCGCCACGATGCCTTCGGCCCGGTGGCCATAGGCCAGCTTCTCGAACACTTCGGGCGTGACGTGCCAGACGGCGGCGTCGAGCGTGTCGAGCCGCTCCAACAGGCCGCGACTCTGCTCGCTACGGCACAACGGCTCGCAAACGAAGACGTCGACCGGACGCGCGTGCCCGTCGAGCGCACGGCTGATCTCGCGCACGCCGTCGACCAGGACATGCTGTTGCTTCTTGCGATGCCGAGAGGCGCGCAAACGGACGGCCTCTTTAACGCGCGGATTGTGCGAACTTGTGATCGTGCGGCGGTTCATCGATCGCGCACCGCTCGATGGGATCGCCCGTAGCGCGGCGGCGCGACACGTGCTGCGCGATCGTCGGCCTTACTCCAGCGGACCGCGGCGCCGGCGTGCAGCCGCGCGCCGTTGATGGACGTCAGGAACATGTCGCTCGCAGAAACCCTGCCGCTGGCGCGCAGTTGCGGGGCGGAGGTGATCGCAGCCTTCAACAGTCCCTCGGCCGTAGCGAGCTCTCCCGAGTGGCAGGTCAACAGCACGAAACGCCGGTTGTGCTCGGTGAGCTCCCAGCACAGTTCGAGCAGCTCTCCCAACTGTTCGTCGAGCTTCCAGCGCTGTCCCTTGGGGCCATGGCCGTAGGCGGGCGGATCGAGGATTACCGCGTCGTATTGCCGGCCCCTTTTCAGCTCGCGGCGCATGAATGTGAGCGAGTCTTCGGTGATCCAGCGGATGGGCGCGCTTTCCATATGAGAGGTCGCCACGTTGCGGCGGGCCCAGGCGACGACGTTGTGGGCCGAATCGACGTGCGCCACTTCGGCGCCGACGGCCGCGGCCGCCAGCGTGCTGCCGCCCGTATAGCCGAACAAGTTGAGCACTTTCAGCGGTGCGCCGGTTGCGCAGACCTCGTCGGCAATCCAGTTCCAGTTTGCCGCCTGCTCGGGAAACAGCCCCACCTGTCCGACATCGGAAAACTTGAGCCCCAGGGTCATCGGTCCGAATTGAATGGGCCAGGCCGCCGACAACGGCCGCCGAAACGTCCAGCGGCCGCGTTGGCCGGCTTCGCGCTGGAAGTGCGCGTCGGCTTGTTCCCAAAGCTCGCTGCCGTGCGGTCGCACGTGGACGGCGGCAGGTGATGGCCGGTCGATGACGTACGCTCCAAATCGCTCCAGTTTCCTTCCGGAGCCAAAGTCGAGCAGTTGATAGGCATCGCTGGCGAACATCCGCGCTTACGCCTGGCGGCGGTCCCTCTCGCGTTTGCGTGCTGTCTTGCGTTCGGGACGATATCCCGTTGACGGGCGCGAGCGAATGTGATCGCCCGAGGTTTGCTCGCGCACGGCCTCGTTCGATCGGCGGCGCCGCCGGTCGAGCGCCTCTCTGGGCGGGCGCGCCGGAATCAGGCAATCGCAACCGCTGCCGATCAGGTCCTGACGTCCGGCTTGCTCTAAGGCCTTGCGCACCTCGAAATAGTTCTCGGGCTTGAAAAACTGCATCAAGGCCCGTTGCAGCTTGCGGTCGCTCAGATGGCGAGCGATCTGCACCGGCTTCTTGGTGAACGGGTCGAGGCCGGTGTGGTACATGCAGGCCGCAATGTCGAATGGACTGGGAATAAAGTCTTGCACCTGGTCGGGCTGATAGTGATTGCGCTTGAGAAACAGCGCCAAGTCGATCATCGAATCGAGCGTGCTGCCAGGATGGCTGGCGATGAAATAGGGGACCAGGAATTGCTTTTTGCCGGCACGCTTGGAAGCCTTCTGGAATTCGATGTCGAACTTCTGGAAGTCGTCGACGCTGGGTTTCTTCATCAGCGCCAGCACGTGCGGATCGGTGTGCTCGGGGGCGACTTTCAGGTGTCCGCCCACGTGATGCGTGGCCAGCTCGCGCATGTACTCGGGGCTGCGGCGCGCCAGGTCCATGCGGATGCCCGAGGCGACCAGCACTTTCTTGACGCCCGTCTCCTCACGGGCCGCCTTCATCAACTGCACGAGCGGCCCGTGGTCGGTCCCCAGCAGTTTGCAGACGGTCGGATGCACGCAACTCAGCCGGCGGCACTTGGCTTCGACTTCCGGCCGAGTGCAGCGCATTTCGTACATATTGGCCGTGGGTCCGCCAATGTCGCTGACCACGCCCTTGAACTGCGGATCGGCGGTCATCTGGCGGATTTCGCCGAGGATCGACTGCTGACTGCGGCTTTGGATGATGCGGCCTTCGTGGGCCGTGATCGAGCAGAACGTACAGCCGCCGAAGCAGCCGCGCATGATCTGCACCGAGTCTTTCACCACTTCATAGGCCGGAATGGCTGCCTTGCCATAGCTCGGGTGCACCTTGCGCGTGTAGGGCAGCCCGTAAACGCGATCCATTTCGGATTGCGCCAGCGGCAGTGCCGGCGGGTTGGCCACTATGCACTCGCGATCGTGAAACTGCACCAGCCGCCGCGCGTTGTGCGGATTGGTTTCGTTGTGCGAGATTTTGGTCATCTCGGCAAACGCCCAGTTGTCCTTGGCCACTTCCTCATAGCTGGGCAGCGTGATCGTGTCGTGCTTCGATTCGGGCGGAGTCTCGCTGGCGCCCAAGCGATAAACCACGCCGCGCATATCGCGCAGATCGCGCACCGATTGTCCGCCGGCCAGGCGATGGGCCAACTCGACGATGCCGCGCTCGCCCATGCCATAGACCAGCAGATCGGCCTTGCAGTCCATGATGATCGAGCGACGGACTTTTTCGCTCCAATAGTCGTAGTGGGCCAGGCGGCGCAGGCTGGCCTCGACGCCGCCGGCAATCACCGGCACGCCGCGATACGCCTCGCGCGCACGCTGGCAGTACGCCAGCGTGGCTCGATCCGGTCGCCGGCCGATCGCTCCGCCCGGACTGTACGCATCGTCGTTGCGCACTTTGCGGTTGGCCGTGTAGTGGTTAATCATCGAGTCCATGTTGCCGGCGCTGACGGCAAAGAACAGCCGCGGGCGGCCAAAGGCGCGCCAGGCGTGGCAGTTGTGCCAGTCGGGCTGGCTGAGGATCGCCACGCGAAAGCCTTCGCTTTCGAGCAGTCGGCCCAAAAGCGCCATGGCAAAGCTGGGATGATCGACGTAGGCGTCGCCCGTGACGAACACGATATCCACTTCGTCCCAGCCGCGCGCCAGCATCTCGGCGCGCGACATCGGCAACGGCGCCGTCGGCTGCGGGCGCACGTCCGGCCCCGGGCGCAGCACGCCC
>JBGSYQ010000389.1:0-6125 GCA_041750795.1 Pirellulales bacterium
CGCGGGCTTGGCATCGGTCGCGCAGGCCGACACCGCCTGCTCGCCGTGTCGCATGAACAGCCCAATGACGTCGTGCCCCTCACGGCGCAGCAGATGCGCCGCCACGCTGCTATCCACGCCCCCCGACATCGCCAACACCACCCGCGCCACGATGTTCGAGCTCCCGACAAGAAATCCCCAGAATTGGACGACGACCCGATAGCAATCAAGTCTAGCGGTCGCATGGACTTGGGACAACCAAGCAGCGTGGGTAATGAGCCGCTCGATTGGCAGCGATGCCAACGCATTGTTGCACATGGCACCCTTTGCGCAAGAACTGTGAGCTTGGCCAGTTATCGATCGACCAAGATCATTGCACGCGGCGAAGTACCCAATCCCTAACATTCCGCTAACAATCTGCCCGTATCATCAACGGGCGATGGTGTATCGAAGTGTGCTGGCGGCGATCTCTTCCGGTTGCGGTTCGGTTCGCGCGATCACGGGGCCTCATGGCCGGCGACCCAGAAGCCGCGCGCCAAAGCGAGTCCGGACAATCGGTCCGCTGGAGTTGTCGCGAAGGGCCGAGCGGCTCACAACGCCAACGGGCATGAGACGCCGCGGCCATGGCAATGAGGTTCGTCCACAGCACGGGCATCCTCTGTTCGGGACAGCCATCCGGCGCTTGCTGAACTGAAGGAAGTGAAAACCAGGTCGTTTGTCATGGTGTCATTTCGCCGAGTAGTTGCTGGCTGGAGCATCGCGGTGTTGCCGCTGGTGCTGGGCTGCACGCCGCGCGGCGGCGTCGATGACAGCTACGACACCGTGCGCGTCACCGGCTCGGATACGATGGTTAACCTGGCGCAGGCCTGGGCCGAGGAGTTCGCCAAGGACCATCCGGCCATTTCCATTCCGGTCAAAGGAGGCGGCTCGGGCGTCGGCATTGCCGACCTGTGTGCCGGCAAGATTCAGATCGCCACTGCCAGCCGTGCCATGGAGCCCGACGAAATCGAGCTGGCCCAAAAGAACACTGGTAAGGTTCCCCAACAACTCATCGTGGGGCGCGACGCGCTGGCCATCTACGTCAACCTGAAAAACCCCATGGACTCGATCTCCATCGATCAACTGGCCGAGATCTACGGCGAGGGCGGAACCATCACGCGCTGGGAGCAATTGGACGTCGACAACGCCGCCTGCCCCAGTGGACAGATCGTGCGCATCAGCCGGCAGAATAGCTCGGGCACGTACGCCTATTTCAAGGAAGCCGTGCTCGGCGACAAGCGCGATTACAAGCAGGGTTACACGGCCCAGAGTGGTTCGTCCGACCTGGTGGCCCTGATCAGCAAGACGCCCTGCGCCATCGGCTATAGCGGCGTCGGCTACCGCAATGAAACCGTCAAGGTGCTCCGCGTGGCAAAGGCCAAAGGAGAGCCGGCCGTCGAGCCCACCGTCACTACGACGCAGGACGGCAGTTATCCGATCGCACGGCCGCTGTACTTGTACACGCTCGGCGAGCCGGCCGGCGCCGTGCAAGAATTCATCCAATGGATTCTGGCCGACGAAGGCCAGCGAATCGTCGAGCTGCAAGGGTACATCCCCATCACAGCGGGCACGGCCGAGCCGGCCACCGGAAAATAGCCTCACCTATTCAATCCATGTCCGTCACCACCGCCAACGACGCTCCACCACCGCACCCGACCACCGCCGTGGGCCGACTGCTTGCCCGCGCCGGCCGGCTGCCGGAGATGGCGATCGAGCTGGTAATTCGGCTGTGCGGCTATAGCGCGATCTTCTTCGTGTTCGCGATTTTTTTCTTCGTGTTTCGAGAGGGAGCGCCCATGCTCATGGGCGAATTGGGGCTCGGCGAGTTTTTCACCAGCACGAACTGGAATCCGGTGAGCAAACCGCCGCACTACGGCATTCTGGCCCTGCTGAGCGGCACGCTGTCGGTCACGCTGCTGTCGATGTCCATCGCGGTGCCGCTGGGGTTGGGCGCGGCGATCTATGTCTCGGAGTTCTCTTCGCCGCGCATCAAAGAGACCCTGAAGATCACCATCGAAATGCTGGCGGCCATTCCGTCGATCGTGTGGGGCTTTATCGCCTACATGACGCTCAATCCCCTGATCATCCAACTGACCGACGCGCCAATCGGCCTGAACGTGCTCAACGCGGGGATCATCCTGGCGCTGATGAGCGTGCCGGTGATCGTTTCGGTGGGCGAGGACGCATTGAAAGCCGTGCCCGACTCGTATCGCGAGGCCGCGTTGGCGCTGGGCGCCAGCCGCTGGGAGATCGTCTATCGCGTGCTGTTTCCCGCGGCCAGGAACGGGCTGTTGGCCGCTGTGCTATTGGGCGTGGGGCGCGCCATCGGCGAAACCATGGCCGTGCTAATGGCCAGCGGCCACGCCAACCAGATCCCCCACTCGGTGCTGGCGCCGGTGCAAACGCTGACCGCCACCATCGCCGCCGAATTGGGCGAGACCAATCAGGGTGGCGACCACTATCGCGTATTGTTCGTGATCGGCATCCTGCTGTTCGTGATCGCGTTTGCCGTGAATCTGACCGCCGACCTGGTCGTCAAAGGCATTCGAGGGAAACAGAATGTCTGATAGCGGGCTGAAAACCTCGCCAGCGGCGCCACCGCGGCGCGGAAGCGTGCCACTGGCTCGCATCGTTCCTCACCGTGACGCTGCCGCCGGCGCAGCGCGATACCGGTACTACGTCTCCACCAGCACGAACGGCTCGGAGGGAGACGGCACGCTCGAACATCCGTGGTCGTCGCTGGACGCGGTGCTCCGCGACATCGAGCACCGGCACGGCGGCGCGTCGCCGGCCGTCAAGAAACTCTGCGGCTACGATCGCATTGAGATCTGTTCGGTCGCCCGTCCCAGCGACGAACCGCCGCCGAATCAGAAGCCCCGCTACGAGTTCTTTGTCGATCCACTGGGCGCCAGCGACGAACGCTCGACGGGCAGCGCGATTGCGCCCTGGCCCGACTTGTCGACCGCGCTGGCCGGCGTGGCGCGGCTCGACACCAGCGGCGCCTTGTCGCTGGCGCGCGGAGAGCACTTGCGGCTGACCGTGCGCGAGGTGTTTTCGGCCACGCCGGTCGATCTTCGCAAGCAGCGCGTCGAGCGCATCGCCAAGAGCATCTTCTTGCTGATGACGATCTCGCTGGTGGTGCCGCTGGTCTTGATCCTGGCCCACCTGCTGAACAAGGCCTGGCCGGTGCTGACCACGGCGTTCGTCTTCGAGAACCCGCGCAACAACATGACGGCCGGCGGCATCTGGGCGCCGCTGGTCGGCACGTTCTACCTGGTGTTCTTCTCGCTACTGGCCGCGGCGCCCATCGGCGTGCTGGCCGGCGTGTATCTCAACGAGTATGCGCGCGACAACTGGTTCACGCGCATCGTGAACATGGCGGTAGTCAACCTGGCCGGAGTGCCCAGCATCGTACACGCGTTGTTCGGCGTGGGGGCGTTCGTGCTGTTTGCCGGCATGGGCGAGAGCGTGCTGGCCGCCTCATGCACGCTGGCCGTGATGACGTTGCCGGTCATCATCACCAGCACCAAGGAGGCGCTGGCCAGCGTGCCGATGTCGTTTCGCGAGGCCTGTTGGAACATGGGCGCCAGCCGCTGGCAGACCATCCGCACGATCGTGTTGCCCAATTCGCTCAGCGGCATTCTCACCGGCGTGATCCTGCAAGTGTCGCGCGCCGCCGGAGAAACCGCGCCGATCCTGTTCACTGGCGCAGCCTTCTACGTCAGCGTGCCGAACAAGGGCCTCGGCTACTTCTTCCCCTATGCGCTCGATCGAAGCTGCATGGCGCTGTCGTATCACCTGCACGTCATGCTCACCCAGGTGAAAGGCGCCACGCCCGAACAAATAGCCGACGGCACGGGCTTGCCGCTGGAACATCTGCAATACGGCACCGCCGTGGTGTTGATCGGCCTGGTGCTGGCGGTGAACAGCGTTTCGATCGGCCTGCGCGTCTATCTGCGGTCGCACAAGAAATGGTGAGCACCGGCGCCGTCGGCATCGAGATCGAACACTTGTCGGTGGACTACGCCGGCCGGGCGGCGCTGCGCGACGTGTCGCTGTCGATCCCGCCCAACGAGATCTTCGGCATCATCGGCCCGGCCAACTCGGGCAAAACCACCTTGCTCAAGTGCATCAACCGCACGATCGACTTCATTGCCTCGGCCAGGGTCGAGGGGCGCGTAGCCGTCGGCGGCCAGGACGTGCGCCAAGTGGCCAACGTTTACCAACTGCGGCGGCGCATCGGCATGGTGTTTCCGCTGCCGGTGGGGCTGCCGCTGTCGATCTACGACAACGTCGCCTACGGTCCGCGGATGGCCGGCATGCGGCACCGCGGCGAGCTCGACGCGCTGGTGGAAAAATGCCTCCGCCAGGCGGCCCTGTGGGACGAGGTCAAGGACCGGCTGGAAATGCTGGGCACCAAGCTCTCGGGCGGGCAGCAGCAGCGGCTCACGCTGGCACGCGCCTTGTCGCTGCGACCCGACGTCTTGTGCCTCGACGAGTTCTCGATCGCCATCGATCCGGTCACCACGATGAAGATCGAGGAGGTACTGCTCGAATTGCGCTCGCAGATGACGATCGTGCTGGTGACCAACCTGGTGCAGCAGGCGCGGCGGCTGGCCCGGTGGACCGCCTTCCTGAACGGCTCTTGCCTGGTCGAAGTGGGCGAGACGAAGCAAATCTTCACCAAGCCCGCGCAGCAGATGACCTATGACTATGTGACGGGGAACATCGGTTGATGGCCAGCGACGAAGCTCCTGTCTATAGCATCCGCACGCGGGGATTGAATCTCTGGTACGGCGATTTCCACGCGCTCAAGAGCATCGACGTCAACATCCGCCAGTCGTGTGTCACGTCGCTGATCGGCCCATCGGGCTGCGGCAAGACCAGCCTGCTGCGCTGCTTTAACCGCATCAACGAGCGCTATGGCAACGTCACCACCAGCGGCGAAATATCGATCCTGGACAAGAACGTCTACGACCCCGACGTGTCGCTCTCGGAGCTGCGCAAAACCGTGGGCATGGTGTTCCAGCGGCCCAATCCGCTGCCGATCTCGATCTACGAAAACGTGGTGTTCGGGCTGCGCGTGCATACGCGCCGCGAGACGTTCGGCCGAGCGCAGCGCGACGCCATGGTCGAGCAAGCCCTCAGCGAGGTGTTCCTGTGGAACGATGTCAAGGACCGACTGCACAGCAAGGCCACGCTACTGACGCTCGAACAGCAACAGAAATTGTGCATCGCGCGGCTGCTGCCGCTCAAGCCACGCGTGATCCTGATGGACGAACCCTGTTCGGCCTTGGACGCCGAGGGGACCCAGGCCATCGAGACCCTGATCGAAACCCTGCGCCAGCGCTATACGATCGTGATCGTCACGCACAACATGGGGCAGGCCGCCCGGGCCAGCGAAGAGTGCATCTACATGCTCTTGGGCGAGGTGATCGAGCACGGACGCACGCAGGACATCTTCCTGCACCCGCAACGCAAAGAAACCGAAATGTACATCGAGGGGCGCTACGGGTAATCGATGGCAAGGCACCGCGGCAAACGCACGCGTGGAGTGTCACCGCAGTCCTTTCTGGTGCCACGTGTGGCAAAGCCCACCCGTGCCGGCAGTACTGACGGAGGATCCTGCTGAGGCGGCGACCGCCAAAACCAATCTGATCGTCTATCAGTGCGGATGCTGCTCCCAGCCGGTGAGTTGCTGTTGCACCTCGTCGACCGATAGCGGCGCTTGCCGCAAAGAAACGCGCCAGGGCGCGGGCGGATCGAGGCGCGCCTGGCTGCGGCGCACCTGGTCGACCTCCTGCTCCAAGGCCATCAACCAGGCCGGCACGTCCAGTCCCACGCCCGTCGGCTCCTGCGCCAGATCTTCGGTCTCCTGTTCCAACAGCTCGAACGCAGCAGCGGCTTTGCCAGGTGCGCATGCGTTGCCGCGCGCTTCGTCCATCGCCGGCTTGACCAGTGCCCGCACGCGGTCGACCGCCAGCGGCCGCGTAAACCGCTCGCCCACGCTATCGCCCACCGTGGGCAACCGCATGGAATACTTTTTGCGCAACTCCTGGTAACGACTCTGCAGTGTGTCGGCCAGCTCGCCGGTCCGGTCGGCCAGC
>JBGSYQ010000390.1:0-24265 GCA_041750795.1 Pirellulales bacterium
ATTATGTTGTCCGCGAAGATCGGCCGATCGGTGAACTACTCGATGGCCGGTATACGTTCGTCAACGAACAGTTAGCCAAGCACTACGGCATTACCAACGTAAAAGGGCCGGCCTTTCGCAAAATCCAACTCCGTGATACCCAACGTGCCGGTGTTCTAACTCACGCAAGCATTTTGACGGTAACGTCCAATCCCACTCGCACTTCTCCGGTCAAACGCGGCAAGTTCATCATTGAGAGTTTTCTCGGGGCGACGATTCCGCCGCCGCCACCGGATGTGCCCGATCTGGATGAAGGTCACGAACTTCAGGGAACTCTTCGACAGCGGCTGGAACAACATCGGCTTAATCCCAATTGTGCGTCCTGCCACGATCGAATGGACCCGCTTGGCCTGGCCTATGAACATTTCGATGGGATCGGAGCCTGGCGGGAAAAGGACGGTCAACATGCCGTGGATGCCTCTGGAACCTTGCTCGATGGCCGAAAATTCAAGGACGCCAATGATTTGCGCGGTATCCTGAACTCAAAGCCTGAAGCATTTCGTCGTTGTTTGGCCGATAAACTAATGACGTACGCTTTGGGTCGGGGCTTGGACTACAAAGACCGCTGCGCTCTGGATGATATCGGTAAGAAGACCGCGGCAGGCCAGGACCGATTTGGAGCTTTGGTGTTGGCGATCGTGCAGTCGGAGCCGTTTCTGAAGCGAATGTGTGTCCCAGGGAGTCGTTGATGTTGCTGAATCAAACCATTTCCCGGCGAACATTATTGCGTGGGATCGGAACGGCCGTCGCACTGCCGATACTGGATGCCATGGCCCCACGTTTGGCGGTGGCCGGTTTAACGACACCGAAGGCGAAGTTGCCGCTGCGAATGGCCTTCATCTACGTGCCCAACGGCAAGCACATGCCGGATTGGACGCCCGCGGCCGACGGCGAAGCATTCGAGCTGCCCTATATCATGGAACCGCTGGCCAACGTGAAAGACCGCTTACTGGTCATCAGCGGCCTGGCGCAAACCAAGGCCCGGGCCAACGGCGACGGCGCCGGCGATCATGCCCGGGCGCTGGGCAGTTTTCTGACCGGCGTGCAAGTGCGCAAGACGCACGGCGCCGACATCCGCGCCGGCAAGTCGGTCGACCAGGTGGCCGCCGGTCTGGTCGGCCGAAAAACCAAGTTTCCCTCGCTCGAACTGGGCTGCGATGCCGGCATGCAGGCCGGCAATTGCGACTCCGGCTATAGCTGCTCGTACTCGACCAACATCTCCTGGCGCAGCGAGTCGACCCCTTCGTCCAAGGAAGTCGATCCGCGGCTGGCCTTCGAACGCATGTTCTCGCTGGGCGACGCCGGCGACGAGCGCAGCAGGCGAGAGCGACACAAAAAAAGCGTGCTGGACTTCGTGCTCGAGGATGCCCACGACCTGCGCGCCAAGCTCGGCCACAAGGACCAGCGCAAGCTCGACGAGTATCTCACGTCGGTGCGCGAACTGGAAATGCGCATCGACGTGGCGGGGCGCCGCGGCGACGAGCCGGTGCCCGACTATCCGCGTCCGGCGGGCATACCGAGCGACTACGCCGAGCACATCCGCCTGATGTACGACCTGTTGGTGCTGGCCTTCCAGGGCGACCTGACGCGCGTTTCGACGTTCGTCGTGGCCAACGAGGGGAGCAACCGGGCTTACCCGTTCATCGGCGTGCCCGACGGGCATCACGATCTTTCGCACCACGGCGGCGACGCCCAGAAGCAGGAAAAGATCCGCGAGATCAACCGCTTCCACGTCACGCACCTGGCCTATTTCCTGGAAAAGCTCAACAGCATTCAGGAAGGCGAGCGGACGCTGTTGGACAACTCGATGATCCTCTACGGCAGCGGCATCGGCGACGGCAATCGCCACAATCACGACGATCTGCCGATCTTGATGGCCGGCCGCGGCGGCGACACGATTCGACCGGGACGCCACATGAAACTCGGCCAGGAAACGCCGCTCAACAATCTCTACCTGGCGATGCTCGACCGCATGGAATCCTCCGTCGACCAACTCGGCGACAGCACCGGCCGCCTCGACGGGCTGGTGTAGGCAAGGTCGAAGTCCAGCTTTCAGGCCGACCGGCATCCGACGCGTCGGACCGCTAGTTCCACCTCGAAACGCCGACGCATAAGTCGGACGGTCAGTCGATGATCAACTCCTTCACTTGCGGCAGCGTTGCGCGCACTTTCTGAATCATCGCATCGTGCTCGTCTTGGATCGCACGCGTGGTGATCATCAGTTTTCCACCACGGACAGCCCATCCAAGATCACAGGGCGCCAGCAATTCCGTCAGCGCATCATAGAGTGGCTTGTTTTTGAACGTCCCGGTCAACGGGTGCCGGTCGTCGAAATGCTCGGGCGCGATGACCGTTCGATCGACTTCAATGGGAATCTGGTGCAGATCGACCAGATATTCGATGGCGTCGTGCAGCGGCACTTCGTGAAACTCGATGATCGTCGTTTCGTGGAGCGCTGCGGTGATCGCATGGTGGCGCGCGTCGCTGCGAAGGGTAACGATCCTCAGGTCCGCAAGCGGCGCCAATTGTGCGAGCCCTGCGCGAGTAACCGCCGTTTCCGTCAGCCCAAGCACCCCGAGCGTTCGCAGCGGCAGCACTCGATCGCGCAAGAGTTCATCGGTGATCTCACTGCCCGCCAAATAGGCCTCACCAGGACGGCGCAGACCGAGAAATTCTCGCATCCAACCAGTCGCCGAGTCATCGGAACTCACTCGCCCATATCCGCGTATCGACCCCCAGCCCTCGTCGAAATACAGCACCAACGCTCCTGCCGTTGTGAGCGCCGTGACAGCCCGGCGCTGCTGCGCAACGCGCGAGGCGCGCAGTGCGATGGTAACCGCAAATACCGTCACCAGCACCAGCAACGTGCGCAGGCTGTACCGAAGCCAGCGCCCGCGCGGGGCGCGCGTGGAAATATCGTCGGCCATGGCGATTCCTCCGTCCGTTCCGTTGCCGCTCGACGACGCGGTGCAGGGGCAAGCTGCGGGCGACCGCCCCCGACCGCACCGGCCGCCTCGACGGGCTCGTGTAGGCAAGGTTGGAGTCCAGCATTCTGGCCGACCGGCATCCGAAGTGTCGAACCACTTGTTGTATCTCGAAACACCGCTGTACAATCGGACGGTCAGTCGATGATCAACTCCTTCACTTGCGGCAGCGTTGCGCGCATTTTTGCGACACTCGACTTGCGCTCGCCTTGACATGCCGTCTGGGTGGCTCTGGTAGTAATCATCACTTTGCCATTTCTCATGATCCAGCCGAGGTCGTGCGGCGCCAGCAATTCATCAACGCATCGCAAAGCGGCTTGCCTTTCACTGTCGCGGTCAATTGGCTGCGGGAGTCCCATTGCGGCGCCGACACCGCACCTTTGTCGATTTCGATCGGAATGTCGTGCAGGTCAATCAGATACTCAACGCAATCTTGCAATGGCGTGTTGACCACTTCGATCATCGTCGCTTGATCTAATTCTCGCATCACCTTTTCGTTGCGGCTGTCGCGTATGCAGGTCACCCCGACCAGCGACTCGAGCGATGAAAGTTGGCCAAGTCCCTCGTCCGTCACCCTCACGCCGGTCAAACCAACTCGGGCGAGCGTCCGGAGCGGGAGCACATCGTCGCGCAAGATGGCATCGTCGATTTCTTTCCCCTCCAAATAGACCTCACCGGGCCAACGCAAGCCGGCGAATTCTCGCAGCCATGCGCCGAGGGTTCGTCCGGGATGCACTCGCCCGTAAGATTGGTCGAAATACACGATGGTTGCACGCCGCGCGAGCAGTCGCTCCACGGCAGCCCGTTCGTTGGCAAAGCGGCTGACGGAGTATGCCAAAACCATCGCCAGCCCCGTCACCAGCACCAGCAACGTGCGCAGGCTGTACCGAAGCCAGCGCCCGCGCGGAGCGCGCGTGGAAATATCGTCGGCCATGGCGCTTCCTCCGTCCGTTCCGTTGCCGTTTTCCGACGCGCTGCAGGGGCAAGCTGCGGAATTCCGCCGGCGCCCGCCATGCTACCACATGGAAAGGCACCCGCATTGGCACTCGGGCCGTTTTCGGCATAGGATATCCAAAGTGCCCCGGCAACTTCGCCAGCGGTCGCCGGGCTCGACATTCGGAACCACTAGCCAGCTATAGGAAGCGCGCAATGGAAAACAGCAAGTTGAATCGTCGAGATTTCGAACGTCTGACGGCCGCGGCCGTCGGTGGACTGTTGGCCGGCAGCGGCCTCGTCAACCAGGCGCTGGGCGCCGATGATCCCAAGCCGCCCGCCAAGGATCCCAAGAAGAACCCCATGCTGGGCGAACCGCACGTCTGCCGCGGCATCAACATGTGCAAGGGGCTGGGCGCCAGCAAGGACAATGCCTGTGCCGGCCAAGGCGCGTGCGCCACGGCCAAGGCCCACACGTGCCACTATGAAAACGAGTGTCGCGGCCAGGGCGGCTGCGGAGCCAAGCCCGGCGAAAACGAGTGCAAGGGCAAGGGCGAGTGCGGCGTGCCCATGGGCACCCGCGCCTGGAAAAAAGCACGTGCCCGCTTCGAAGAACTGATGGCCAAGGAAGGCAAGAAAGTCGGCCCCGCGCCCGCGAAGAAGTCGTAGTGCCACGGCCCGATCTGACAGCACAACGCGGCGAGCGGCGAAATTCGGTGGGCCCTCGTCGCGCGACTGTGGGGCGAACGGGCGGACTTCGCCACCCGCGGCACGTCGCACAGGTGCCACGGGTGGCGCCAGCCACCAGTGTCGTCGGGCGCCGTTGCCCGCAAGGCCCGTTGTTGGATCGCACTGGTGGCGTGCGCCACCAGTGGCACGAACAAGCACCGAAGTAGTTTTTGTGTCGTTCCTATGGTGCCACGGGTGGCAACGCCACCCGTGCATGGTGGCGACGTGGGACTCACAGGTGGTCTTCGCCACCCGCGGCACGTCGTCGGTTGCGCTGGATTCGAAAGTTGGTTTTCCATGAGCGAGCCGCGTTTGGGCCACGACTTGCTGGGCTTGGGTGTCGGCCTGCGCACGGTTCACTTCAACTACATTCTGCATCATTGGCCGGCGGTCGATTGGTTCGAGATCATTTCCGAGAACTTCATGGACTCGGCGGGCCGGCCCCGCTACGTGCTCGACCAGATCGCCGAGCACTATCCCACGGTAATGCACGGCGTGTCGCTGTCGATCGGCAGCACCGATCCCTTGGATTTCGAGTATCTGGCCAAGCTCAAGCGGTTGGCCCGCCAGACCAGGCCGCGGTGGATCTCCGACCATTTGTGCTGGACCGGCGTCCTGGGCCTCAACGCGCACGATCTGCTGCCCATTCCGCTCAACGAGGAGACGCTGCGGCACGTGGCCCGGCGCGTGCGCACCGTGCAGGACTACCTGGAACGGCCGCTGGTGCTGGAGAATCCCAGCACCTATGTCACGTTTGCCCAATCGTCGATGAGCGAGTGGGAGTTTCTGTCGCGGCTGGCGGAAGAGGCCGATTGCGGATTACTGCTGGACGTGAACAACGTGTACGTGTCGAGCATCAACCACGATTTCGACCCGCGCGAGTACCTGGAAAACGTGCCGCACGAGCGGATCGTGCAGTGCCACCTGGCGGGGCACACCAACTGCCGCACGCACCTGATCGACACGCACGACGACCACGTGATCGATCCGGTGTGGGAACTGTATCGGCTGGCCCACGCGCGGACCGGCGGCGTTTCGACGCTGTTGGAATGGGACGCCAAGATCCCCGAGTTCCCGGTGCTGCACGCCGAAGTGCTCAAGGCGCGACAGTTCATGGGCGAGTTGGACCACGAACCGCCGGCGCAGGCAGAGCCGGCGTTGGCCGAACCGCGAGAGCACGCAGGGGTATCCAACCCGATTGCCTACATCCTGCCCGAAATCGCATGAAACCCAAGCCGGCCCACCTCGAACAGATCCAGCGCTGGATGCAAAGCGTGATCATGCACCCCGGCAGCGTGGCCGAAGGAGTCGCGGCGGATGCCACGCGGCAGCACTTGGACGTGCCGCTGGTAGAACTCGAGAGCGTCGTGCTGCCGTCGCGCGCCTTGGACAGCCAAACGCGGCTGGAGATTTACGTCGACGCGTATTACGAGCGGCTGCTGGAGTGCCTGCGCAGTGAGTTTTGCGGCACGCAATACGCCGTGGGAGACGAGCTGTTCGACGCGCTGGCGTTCGGCTATTTGCAGCAGTATCCTTCCCGCAGCTACACGCTGGGCAACCTGGGTCTGCACTTTGCAACGTATCTGGACGACTCGCGGCTGCACGCCCGCGATTTGCCCGAGGGCGTGCCGCCGGGCTGGCCCGACTTTGTCGTCGAGCTGGCGGCCTTCGAGCGCGTGCAGCGCGAGGTTTTCGACGCCGAGGGCACCGAACAGGGCGGACTGCTCAACGCCGAGGAACTGGCACGGTTGGCGCCCGAACAATGGTCGGCGCTGCGGCTGAGCGTGGCGCCGTGCCTGCGGCTCTATCGCGCCGCGCACCCCGTACACGAATTTTGGCAAGCGTTTCGTGAGGAAATGACGCCGGCGGCACCGCAACCGAAACCCACCCGGTTGGCCATCAATCGCCGCCACTATCATATCGAGCGGCACCCGCTTTCAGAGGCGCAATACGCCTTGCTCGGCGGCCTGACGGCCGGAGCATCGCTGAGCGAGGCGATCGGCGCGGCCCTTTCCATCGGCGCACCTGCGGGCGAAATGCAAACCGCGGATCTGGCCGAATGGTTTGCACGGTGGAGCCGCCAGGGATTCTTCATCGCCCTGTCGCCAGGCGACGTCCCAGCGCGTTGATCCGCCGATCACGGGCTGTGTCGCACTTGCTCTCGGCCCATTCAACCAGCGATGGGAATGGCGTGCTGCCCGTGCGCGTGCCCCCCGCGGGGCCGGCTCGTTTTTTCGGTCAAGGAAGATTGAACGGGAATAACTGTCGTCCGGACAAGCGAATCTGTAGGCGATGCCCCGGCATCAGAATCGCGTGACGAACAGAGAACGCCGCGATGGCACGGCAGTCGGCACGACAACGAGGCGTGCAGGGAAATCCTCAGCCTGACCGGACCCTTGGAACGGGGCTCGGGCCGGCAGCCCGCATCCAAGTCGGAAATCCGCTCGTTCTTCACTCCCGACCTGTCCCACGGCTGGCGCACAATCCTCGCAACTTTCCAGCTTTTTTATCGAGGCGGTACTTGAATGCGGTGCGCGGCTGTGCCTATATGGAAAGATCGTCTCTCGGCCACGCTGCTGGAACCAGCGCGGCTGTTGCACACCACGCACGTTTGCCCACGGCAAAATTCCAGGTTCGCGCTGCGCATTTCGGCGTTATCGAACGGCACTGGATGATAAAATGCGTTGTTTGGGTATTCTGGGAATTGTTTTTTGCGCGTGTCATAAGCATACTCGCAACTTATGCCCCCAAAGGGGTTTTGACGGCTAGGGAGTAGCAGGAACAGCACGACGTGCCCGTCGCGGCAGGGACCATGGCCCAGGTGTCGTTTTCAAGAGAAAACCTCGCCCCGGCAGTGTCTGGCTCCGCACGCATCGGGCGCGCGTGAGAGATCTCTTGAGAAAGCCCACGGTTATGGCGAATCGGCACAGCTCGGCAGCGCGTATTGGCAAACGAGAATCCCTCTTCCGCAAATCCCGGCCCGGACGCCCCGGCCCGCGATCGTTGCGCATCGAGCGGTTTGAGGAGCGGCACTTGCTGGCGGTTGGTCCGCAGTTGGTGTCAATCGTTCGCGATACCGTCGACCCATTGACCGACAACCAGATTATTCAGGTCGCCCCGAACGAACTGCGCTTTCGATTCACCAGCGCGATCGACGCCAGCACGTTGGTAGTCGACGGCGTGCCGAATATTCAGATCACGCGCGGTGGCGATCATATCCTGGGTAACGGTAACGACGTCACGGTCAACGTGCCGCACATTGCGCTCGGCACGCGGTCCGACGACGTCATTTTGCGATTCGACAGTCTGCTGCCCGACGACCTGTACCATATCCGCATCGTCGGCGCCGGCGGCAACCCGCTGCGCAACGTCAGTGGCGACGCCTTTAACGACGGGGCGGACTTGACGCGAACGTTCACGCTCGACTTGGGCGCCCTGGTAGTAGGGGTCGTACCCCAGCCGATCACCCGCAATCCGTCGACCGGCGTGCTCTCGCAGGCCACGCGGCAGATCGACGTCTATTTCAACGTCAACGATCCGCTGAACGTCAGCTCGGCACAGACCACCGCCTTCTACCAATTGATTCGTACCGCAGGAACGGCGAATACGACCGACGACGTTGTCATCAATCCAGAGTCGATCGCATACGACCAGTCCACCGGCAAAGCGGTGCTGACGTTCCCCGTCGGCACGTTGACCGTCGCCGGAGCCTATCGCCTGAGAATCGGCAATCGCGAGCCGCTGGCGCTGGCACCAGTGATGCTATCGGCGACTCCGGGAGACACATTCACCACGGCTGCCCCGCTGGGCGCCGGCGGCCAGCCGTTTACGCAGCCCCTGGGTACTCAGACGGTCCAGGTCTCCGGCACGATCACCAACGTTCCCACTCCGGTCATCTTCCCCGGATCACCCATCGAGCCGGGCGAGCGCGATCCAAGCATTGAGACGCGACTGTCCGGCGGTAGCAACAATGGTCCAATACTGATCCAACCTTACAACTTTCAGTCCCAATTGGGCACGGTCTTGGGCCAACCGTCGTTCAATCTGATCAGCGAGGCGCAAAAATCGCGCGTTCGCGAGGTGCTCAGCTACTACTCGCACTACATGGGAGTGCAGTTCGTCGAGACACCCAGCTCGGGCTTCATCATCGCGACCGGCGACGTCCGCGTGTTGGCCCCCGATGGTCCACCCACCGGCATTGGTGGCATCGCCGGTGGCGGCAAGGCGATCATGAATTCGCAGGTCGACTGGGGCGCCAGCGAGCCCGGCGGTTCCTACTTCACCACGGCCATGCACGAAATCGGTCACTTGCTGGGCTTGGGCCACAACTACGCGGCCCCCGCGGTGACCGTGCAAGGCAATAGCGCCGAATCCGCGCTGGGCGCTTCGTTGACCGCTGGCGAGCCCGTTTTTCCCGGCGATTTGGACCTCATCTATGGGAAGTACCTCTGGCCAGCGCTGGGCAACGACATCGACGTTTACCGTTTCAGCCTGGCACAAGCGGGGCGATTGAATCTGGAAACCATTGCCGAACGTCTGCGCTCGTCCGGGCTGGCATCCGTGCCCAGCCAACTCGACTCGGTCATCACGCTGTTCGATGCGGCCGGAAATATCATCGCGCGCAATGACAACTACTTCGGCAAGGACGCGTTCATTCAACTGCAGCTCGGCGCTGGCTCGTATTTCGTGGCGATCACCAGCACCGGCAACACCGACTTCGATCCGCGGGTCCCCAATTCCGGTTTTGGCGGCACCTCGCAGGGAGACTACACGCTGCGCATGACGTTCACGCCGAATGTCAGCGCCGCCGATAGCATCCGCGACCAAACCGGCAGGCGCTTGGACGGCGACGCCGACGGACTCGAAGGCGGCGTCCACAACTTCTGGTTCAAGTTGGATGCGTCGAAAACGATTTTCGTGGACAAGGCGGCGCCCGGTGGTGCCGGCCCGCTCGGTTCGCTTACCAATCCCTACAAGACAATCTCCGGCGCCATGGCCGCCATCTCCGCAGGCTCGATCGTGCGCATCGTGGGCAACGGCGGCGCCGACGGCGACCTGGCCACCATCGAAGACAACCTGTCCTACAACATCGGCTTCAACAGCCTCAACCAAGCGCTCTCTGACGGCTCGAAGCTCGAAATCCCGAAGAACGTCACCGTGATGGTTGACGCGGGGGCAATCATCAAACTGCGCGGCACCAATATCGACGTCGGTTCATCGGCGCAGGGCATCGATCGCAGCAACGGCGCGCTGCAAGTCTTGGGCACGCCCGCCAGAGACGCGCTGGGACGGGACGTCGGCAGCGTCTACTTCACCTCGTACTACGATTCCTCGATCGGCACCGACCCAGGCACGGCCAAGGGCGTTTTGGCCAAAGGCAACTGGGGCGGCCTGGTCTTCCGCGACGATTCCGACCTGGAGTCGGCCGGCATCTTCGTGAACTATGTGAATCAGGCCCGAATCAGCTACGGTGGCGGTCAGGTCTCAGTCAATTCCGTGCTGTCCGCCTATGCGCCGATTCACCTGGAGACCGCGCGACCGACGATCACCTACAACACGATCACCAACAGCGCCGACTCGGCCATTTCCGGAAATCCCAACAGTTTTGAGGAAAGCGAGTTCTTCGGTCCCCAGTTTCACGCCGAATACGCGCGCGTCGGTCCGCGCGTCTACGGAAATATGCTGGCGGGCAACTCGATCAACGGCCTGTTCGTTCGGATTCGCACGCTCAACGGCTCGCCACTCGATCCGCTCACCGTCAATGCGCGGTTCGTGAACACCGACATGGTGCACGTGCTGCACGAAGTGTTGCTGATCAACGGCGACCCCGGGGGAATGTTCCTCGATAGCAGCGGAATGCTGAAGTCCCGCCCGAACGCGCGGTTGGCCATCGATCCGGGCATCGTCATGAAGTTGGGCGGCGCGCGGATCGAAACCGAAATCGGCGCACAGTTTATCGCCGAAGGCACGGTGAATCGACCGATCATCTTCACGTCCACGCTGGACGACCGCTGGGGGCGCAGCGGCTCATCCGATACGACCAACGACGGCACTACGTCGGCGCCGGCGAAGGGGAATTGGGGCGGGTTCTTCTTCGGACCGACCTCGATCGGCAGCATCGACAACGCCTTCATTGCCTATGGCGGCGGCGTCAGCGCCATCGAGGGCGGCTTCGACAACTTCGACGTCGTCGAAATGAACCAGGCCAAAGTACGCATCACCAACAGCCTCTTCGACGAGCATGCCGCAACCGGCGGTGGCGATCGCAACGGCCGTTCTCAGTCGAACGCCGCGGTCATTTTCATTCGCGGCTCTCAACCCGTTTTGCTGAACAATACGATTCAAAACAGCAACGGCGCCGCCGTCAGCGTGAACGTCAACGCGCTCAACTCCGATCGCGTCAACGACTGGGGCCGCAGCCGCGGTTTGCTCGGCCTGGCAGGGTCGTACATCACCAGTACCGGCCCGCTGATCCGCAACAACCTGATCGGCAACAATGACCTCAACGGCATGATCGTGCGCGGCGGCACGATCACGACCAACTCCATCTGGGACGATACCGACATCGTCCACATCGTCTTCAACTCCATTCGGACGGCGAACCAGCAGTCGCTCACCGGAACGCTGCGGCTGCAAAGCAGCCCGACCGAGAGCCTGGTCGTCAAGCTATTGGGCACCAACGTCGACATCGTGGCTTCGGGAATGCCCTTCGACGTGACCGATCGGCTGGGCGGCTCATTGCAAATCGTCGGCGCCCCCAATTTCCCGGTCGTGCTCACTTCACTCAAGGACGACACCGTGGGCGCCGGCTTGACGCCCCAAGGCACGCCGCAGCAAGACACGCGCAATACCAAGGGTGTGGTCGACCCCGCCCCGCCATTGTTGGCGACCCAGGGACCAATCATTCTCGATGCCGCCGCGCGCGACGTTCACGGCTCGAGCTTTGGAGGGTTGGATGGCTGGGATACCGTGGCGCGCGAGGTGAATTACCTGGTTTCCACGTCGACCATCCAAGTCCCGGCGGGCAACGAGAGAACGATCCTGGCCATCGGCCAGGCCGCCAGCCAAGTCCTTGGGCAACCGTACTGGCGCGATGCCATCGAGTGGGTGGCAGCGGCACTCAACCTGACGGTGGATTTCGCCGAGACTGGGTCCCAAATCTTGGGTGCCAATTTTGCCAACTACAAGATGGTTTACATACCGTCGCACTCCGGCTATCCGTTGCCTGACCTCCGCGACCTTCCCTATCTCGACCGCCAGTGGTGGGGCGGCATCGCCGATTTCCAACTCGACATCTTGAACACGGCTCGCAAGAACGATCTGCTCAACTACGTCAACAACCAGGGTGGTGGCTTGCTGGTGCTGCCACAGGATACCGCGATCAGTCCCGCGCCATACGCCTTCCTGGCAGAGCCCGATCCGTTCATCCTCCGCAAGAGCGGCGGCAACGTCATGACCGCCACAGCGCTGGCGCCCGCCAATTGGGGTACGGAATTCGATATCAACGACGACAACGCGTTGAACATCGGCACGCCTTACCGCGCCGCCTTCGTGGGTTCCACCAACTTCAATCGACTGGAACCGTGGGCCGTCGACCCTGTCACGGGCGAGATCGCCATGCTCGGACTGGCGGCCGGCGGTCCGGGCATCGGCGCGCCCCGCGACGTCGTCTCTCCCGCCGACTGGGGAACCATCCGGCTCGACGTACTGGCCAACGATCGCAACGTGGAGGTCATCAACGAACTGGAACAGGGATTCGTTTCGGCCACCGATCCCAACGGAACACCCGCCACGGCACAGTTCCTGGGCGAATTGGCCAAGGATCATTTCAGCGGCGACGACAACGTGCGGCTGGGCTTTGAGATCCACGGCGCGATCAGCCAGGCCGTCGACAGCCCCGGCCGTGCCGACGTTGACGTTTACAGCTTCCGCGGTACCGCCGGCTATTGGGTATGGCTGGACATCGATCGCACTTCGCCTTCTTTGGATTCCGTGGTCGAGTTGGTCGATGCCAACGGCGCCGTGATCGCGCGCAGCGACAACTCGGTCCAGGAAACTTTCGACCGGTCGTTGCTGGTCGGCAGCGCCCAGCCGTTGCAGGTCGGTTCAGTGCCTACGACGATCAGCCCGTTGTCGACGCGCGATTTTTATTCGAGCAATCCGAAAGACGCCGGCATGCGCGTCGTGCTGCCCGGCACGGCCGGCACGGTCAACACGTATTTCGTGCGCGTTCGCTCCAGCAGCGGAAACCTCGCGGACCTGGCCGGCGGTGTCACCAAGGGCGCGTATGCTCTGCAGTTGCGCTTGCAGGAAGTGGACGAGTTCCCCGGCTCGACGGTGCGCTATGCCGACATTCGCTACGCCAACAACGGGATCGAAGTGATCGGCAAGCCCGACCGTACGCCGCTGGTTTCCGATACCGTCGAATTCAACACCCCCAATAACTTTTTCGGCCTGCCGATTTCGGGAGTGCCTGTCCCCGGCTCCACCGCCGCGGCCACCGATCTTGGCAATCTGCTCGAGTCGGACCAGGCTGCGCTGACCGTGGGGGGCAATCTGGCCAACTCCGCCCAGGTCGACTGGTACAAATTCGATTTGAACGCCGAGCACATTCAATCGATTGGCGGGTTCAACGACTTCCTCAACACCTTTGCAGCAACGCTGCGGATCCACTATGCCGACGGCCTGGTCCGACCGGACACGACCATTTCGCTGTACGACTCGAGCGGCACGCTCGTGCTGATCGCCCAGGATTCGCAGGTCGTCGATGCGCTGCCGCGTCCGAATACCGGATCGGACATGGCGAATCTGGCGCATGGATCGTTTGGGGTCATGGATCCCACGCTCGGGCCGGTGCAACTCCCGCGCGGCAACCCGGTTGGAACGAACGGCGAAGGCCGCGTGACGTATTACGTGGCCGTTTCGTCAGCGGCACAGTTGCCGGCCGCGCTCAGCGCCACGTTCACCGCCGCCGGCTCCAGCAACCCCTTGGTTCGCCTGGAACCGGTCGACGGTATCAAGCGAATCTCCGAGGACCGCATCGGCTTTGGCGGCTTCTCCACGGCCCAAACTCCGGCACAGTTGTTCCCGGGCAGCAACGGCACGCAGTTGGATGGCTTTGCCGATCCATACCAGTTTGGCGACGTGGTGTTGTTCGTCAACACCCAAACGGACACCTCGCGCCACTTGCGCATGGTGAATCCGCTTACCGGCGCACTGCTCAACACGACCCTCAATGCGCCCTCGCTCCAGGTCACGACCGGCAGCGCCATTGGCTACTTTGACATCGCCATGCGCAATGACGGCCGGTTGTTCGCCTTTTCGCAAGGCGACAACGACAACGGCTCGGGGAATTACACCGAGTTCAACACCGCCACCGGCGCGGCCGTCAACACGGATATCCGGTTGGACGACGGGCTGAGCACTTTCCGCTTCGGCGACAACACCGAAATCGCCGACGACCCCGCCGATCCGGACGAATTCACGCTGGAGGACAACGGTCTGGGGGTCCAGTTCGAGGCGCTGGCCTTCTTGAATATCCCGGCAAGCGGCGGCCGCGTGACGCGCAGATTGTTTGCCATCGGCAATCGAGACAACGGCGCGGGCGGCGAAGGCGAGCTCACCGAAATCAACAACCTGATGTTCGAATTCAATCCCGAGACGGGCGAGGTGATTCGCGGCGAATTTGAGGGGGAGGTGTTCAATGAACAGGTCAATAAAGTTGCCGACGTGAGAACGGCCACGGACGCCAGGCCGATCGCCACGTTCTCGAACCTCTCCGGCAACGTGACGGGCATGGCCTTCCTCAACAACGTGCTGTATCTCGTCACCGACGACGGATTCGTCTACAGCGTCACCGATTTCGACGACGAGAACGACATCAGCCTCAGCCAGTTGGGGGCGCAGCACGTCGGCGTGAATTTCCGCGGATTAACCGTGGGTCCGGCCAACGTCGAAGGAGGCGCGTACGGCAACGTGCTGTTCGCCATTGACTCCAGCGGCGTGCTGCGTGCGATCCATACCGACGGCTCGGCCGCACCCGTGTTTCTCCACGGTCAATCCAGCATCGCCACCGGCGTTCCCAATCCCGAAGGGCTGGCCTTCTCGACGCTCGACTACAATCTGTGGCACACCACCGTGACGCGCGCTACGGATGACGGGCACGGCATCAACGAATCGTTCAACAACAATCGCCTGCGCACCACCGCCGCCACTGCTTCGCAACTGCTGATTGGCGGCGGCAGCTTCTATTTCGGGCTCGAAGGAGTGCCCGCCGCGAATCCTCTCGGCACCGTGGCACAGCCCGGCGCGGCGATTTATGCAAGCGACAACCCAGACTTGCTGAACACCTACGGACTGCCGGGCGGAGCTTATGGTTCGATCACTTCGAACTCCTTCAGCCTCGAGGGTTACACGTCGTTCGATTTGCCGACGCTGTACTTCAACTACTTTCTGGACACCAACGACAACGACCGCGACTTGTCAGGGTCGATACGCGCCGAGGACGTCATGCGCGTGATGATTTCTGCCGATGGCGTGAATTGGCAGCCCCTGGCCACCAGCAACGTGGTGTTGAACAGCGGCAACGCGGAGAACCCACGAGTGCTCACGCCGCAAGGCGGCGTGTATCGAGGTCTGCCGGAAAAACAGCGCATCCAGGGCCTGTTCGAATCGGACGCGTCGGGCGATCCGGTCTGGCGGCAAGCGCGGGTCGATTTGGGCGATTTCGCCGGCCGGTCGAATTTGCAACTGCGGTTCCAATTCAGCACCGCCGGCAGCATGGGATCGGGCAATTCCATGCGGGGTACTGGCAGCACCATCAGGGCGCTGCCCGGTGCCGAGTTGCGCGATGGGCAATCGTTCAATATCGGCGGCACCGAGTTCACGTTCCGCTCCGGTTTCAGCCTGAACGTGCCCACCGGCGGCGGCGCCGTAATTGCCGACGGTGAGACGCTCACGATCGACGGCATCACCTACGAGTTCAACAAGTCGGGCGGCGTGTCGGGACTGAACACGCCGATCAACATCACCGACCAGCAATCGGCCGAACAGGTCGCTCAGGCGATCGTGGCCGTACTGCCGTCGCCGGGCGCATTGCCCACAAAGTTGCTGGGCGCCCGCATTGAAATGCCCAGTGCCGCTGCGATCTCGCAGAGCGCATCGCCCGCAATCGTCGTGCAAGGCTCGGCGCTGCCGGCGATACCGGCCGCGACGGACGTGGTAATCGATGGCTTCATGACGTCCACGCAAGTCGCCCGGGAGATGGCCGTCTCGATCGACGCCGCGCTGACCACCGGAGTGGACGATCCGAATATCTTCACGTCGTCCAAATTGGATGGCGACATTTTGCACATATATGGTCACTCGATCTTTTCGTCGGGGCCGCTGCCCTCGTTCAGCGGCATCCTGCCGGGCGACGACTATGGAAACTTCATCAGCTCGACGCGCGACCGTCACCTGGGGACGTTCGAGGGAGTCTACATCGACGACATTATCGTCGGATTCGCGTCGCGTGGCGAAATGGTAACCGGCGCGTTGGCGGGAGATACCTCCTTCGCCACGATTCCCGCCATTCCCAATGCGCCCACCCGAGTGCTGTTCGGCGACTACCAACTGCAGATTTCTCCCACCGACAGCTACGCATTCGGGTTGCAAGACGACGACGGGCACATCCTCTTGACAAGGTCGTTCGACGTCAACGACCGCTTTGCCACGGGCTTTACGCTGGTGGCGCCGGCGGGTTCGCAGATCTACGACGGCCAGACGTTCACGATCGACGACGGATCGATGCACTTGGTGTTCGAGTTCGACACCAATGGGCAGTTGAGCAACGCGGCGCACGTGCAAGTGAACGTGGTGAGCGGCGCCACGTCGGCTCAAGTCGCCAGTTCCATTCGCGATGCGATCAACGGCGCCGTCGCCAGCCGCGGGTTCAAGGTGCGTGCCAGCACGGCGGTCTCGGCGGCCGGATCGACCGGCAATCGCGTCGACCTGTTTGGCGCCTTCGACGTCTTGTTCGACACTCCCAGCTCCTTGGGCGTGTTGCTGTTCGGCACCTCGTCCGGAGTGACGCGGAGCGGATTGGGCGACATCATCAACGTCGCCGCCCCCGGCCAAACCGTGATTCACAACACCATCGTTCGCGACACGCGGCAAGTCGGCATCCAGGTGATTCCGGTGATCGGCCAAATCCGCGAGACGGCCATTGCCTTCACGGTGCTTAGCATTTACGACGTGGGAGCGCCCGGAAATACCGGCGCAGTCGGAAAACTGCCGATCAACAATACGCGCGGATGGGTGCCAGGCGTTACTGTCAAGAACAACCTCGTCACGTCCATCGGACGGACCGGCATTCAAATCGGCGGCGATCCCAACGCTCCGTTTACCTACTCGCAAGCGAACGATGAGTTTGCCGACACTCGTTTCCGCTTCCCAAGAGAAGTCAAGCTGTTCGTGCCCTTCGTGCGAGTGGTGAACAACACCGTCTACGATACCCGCAATGGCATCGCGTCATCGAATGCATCCAGCCCCACGATCATCAACAACATCGTGGCCAACTCGGGAGTGGCAACCGGTCCGACCATCCGAACTCCGGGCGCCGCGATCATCGCGGATACTGCCTCGTCAAGCAATGGAACGGTGGTCGGGGCCAATCTCTACCAGAACAACGTTACCAATGCACTGGGAGTCACAGACTCACAATCGATTGTCCTGGATGCCTTGGACCCGTTATTTGTCGACGCCGCGAACCGGAATTTCTATCTGGCCGCGGGTTCGCTGGCGATCGACAGCTCTCGCAACTCGATCGAGGAACGGAGCAACCTGGCGGCAATTCTGCAGCCGATCGGCTTTGCGCTCTCGCCCATCCAGGCGCCAGAGACCGACTTGTTGGGTCAGTTGCGCGTCGACGATCCCTCGGTCCCCTCGCCGCCGGGCTTGGGAAGCAACGTCTTCAAGGACCGCGGCGCCCTGGAGCGCACCGACTTCATCGGCCCCACGGCGGCGCTGGTGAATCCGCTCGACAACGACTCCGGTGGTGTCGACCGCAACCAGCAAGTCAACTACGTGACCTTGCTCAACGCTCAACTCACCGACTTCAGGATTCAGTTGCTGGACGGTTTCGGCGTGGGTATCGATGACTCGACCGTGGACGTGACGAAGTTCGCAATCCAAAGGACCATCGGAACTACGACAGTACTCTTGACGCCGGACGTCGATTACACGTTGGCCTTCGATACGAACAACAAGATCGCACGGCTGATCCCCGCGGACGGCGTGTGGATCAATGGCATCTATGAGATCACGCTGGACAACAGCGTTGCGCCCATCAAAGACCTGGCCGGCAATCTGTTGCAAGCCAATCAGCCGCCTGCCACCAAATTCACGGTTGAACTTACCGACACGGTCGTCAGCTCGTGGCAAAACCCCGTCAACAAGTACGACGTCAACAACGACGGATTCGTCCACGCCTTGGACGCCTTGATCGTCATCAACCGGCTGCTGGCCGGACTCGGCGGGGTGTTGCCTCCGACGCCCGTCGTGCCGCCTTACATCGACGTGTCGGGCGACGGCATTCTCTCCCCGCTCGACGTGTTGCAGGTGATCAACTTTTTGAACCAACAGCAGGCCGCTTCCTTGGCTGCCACGCCGGCGGCAAGCACCGCGGACGAAGAGCCGACCGCCGACGCGCTGGCCGCCACGGTCACCCATACCGAGGACGACGCACTTACGGTTCCCTCGGCAGCGTTCGTGACCGACACGTCATCGGCCGACGCGATTGCCTTCAGCCTGTCGATGGAAACGTCGCTCCTCGACCATGAGAGCCCGGCTGGGGCTTCGTTCAACTCGACCGACGGCAGCGACGCGTTGGCGGTTCTGCCGGCGACCGCGTCCGGCTCGCATGCGGCGGCGATTGAGGCCGACGTCTGGGGCTCGGAAGAATGGCACGCGGATGACGATGCGTGGGACGACATTGCGGCGGATTTGTCTGAAAACCTCCAGAAAGATGCGGCATTGGCTTGACATCCTGACAACAATAGGACTCTCCGAGCGCTGCCGGTCCACGTGGTCCGGCGGCGCGAGGAACGCTAGCCCGCTCCTGCTTGCGACCAAGAGATCCACGTAGCAGCGGCCCGGCCGACGCGGGGCCTACGGCGATTACCTAGAGAAACTGACCATGAGCATGAATCGACGGCCCAACGCGGCCCGGACTCGGCGGCAAGGCAAACGGCGTTTGGCGGGTCGTAACCGCTGGACGCGCAGCTTGGAGATGCTGGAGCGGCGCGAGTTATTGGCCGCCGACACGGGCGTGAGCACCCCCTGGCACAACGCGAACAATCCGCTGGACGTCAACGGCGACAACCGCGTCACGCCGCTCGATGCGCTGATCGTCTTCAACGACTTGCTGCGCTACGGCATGCGTCCCGTCCCCCTGGACGAAGTGGCGCCGCTGACGAACGGCGGCGGCGCCGCGGCGCCGGTCAAGTACGTCGACGTCACCGGCGACAACATCGTGACGCCGCTCGACGCGCTGCGCATCGTCAACGCGCTGGCGGTCGACGATCAGGCGCAGATCAAAGTCGTCGCCACCGATTTGTTTGGCACGCAGATCACGGAGACCCCCGTCGGCAGCCAATTCCAGTTGCGCGCCATCGTCCAGGACGTCCGCACTCCACCCGCCCAGTTCGGGGGCGTGTTCGCGGCCTATCTGAACGTTAGTTACGATTCGTCGCTGGCGACCATCCCAACCGTGGGGGCGCAGTTCGAATTCGATCCGTTCTTCAGTGCTGTGCAAACGTTCGATACCGGCACGCCGGGGTTAATCAGCGGCGCCGGAGCGTCGAGCACTTCTGGCTCGCCTCCGGGTACTGCGCCACAGCCATTGTGGAGCGTGCTCGTGACAGCGTCTGCCGCAGGAGTTGTGTCGTTCACTCCCAGCTTTGATTCGACGCTAGGTCATGGGGTGCTACTTTACAGCTTGGATGAGGACGTCCCCAGCAACGCCATCGATTTCGTCGGCACCACGCTGACCATCACGGCAGAGCCTTCGATCACCGTCAACAACGTGACGCTCAACGAAGGCAACTCCGGCACGACTCCCTTCGTGTTCAACGTCAGCCTGTCCAACGTGCATAACCAGCCGGTAACCGTCCAGTATGCCACCGCAAATCCGCCCAGCGGCAACATCGCCACCCCCGGTGTCGACTACACGGCCACTTCCGGCACGCTGACGTTTGCGCCCGGCACCACGCTGCGGGCCGTCACGGTGCTGGTCAATGGCGACCTGGCCGTCGAGAGCGATGAAGTCTTCCACCTGGTGTTGTCCAATCCGACCAACGCCACCCTCGGCACAGCAAGCACCGGCATCGGCACCATCTTGAACGACGATGCGCTGTCGAATTTGACCATCGGCGACGTAACCGTACAGAACGTCACCGCCGGCACCACCAACGCGGTCTTCACCGTGACGCTCAGCCCGGCAGCCGCCAGCACGGCCACGGTCCAATTCGCCACCGCCAACGGCACCGCACTGGCCGGCGTCGACTATACCTCCACCAGCGGCACGCTCACGTTTGCTGCCGGCGTAACGACGCGAACGATTACCGTGCCCGTCATCGGCGATCCGTTACCCGACACCACCGAAACGTTCTTCATCAACCTGACGAATCCTTCGGCCAACGCCCTGATCACCGACAGCCAGGCTCAAGGCACGATCCTGCCGGCCGTCGCGATTCCGAACCTGGCGATTTCCAACGCCGCGGTCAACGAAGGCAACGTCGGCACGACGGACATGGTGTTCACCGTCAGCCTGTCGACACCCGCCGGTGAACAGATTCTGGTGGCCTATGCCACCGCCGACGGCACCGCCACCGTCGCCGACGACGACTACGTGGCCACCAGCGGCACGCTCACCTTCGCGCCGGGTGAGTCGGTGAAGCTGATCACCGTGCCCATCATCGGCGATACGACGCTCGAAGACACCGAGACGTTCACGGTCAACCTGACGCCGGTCTCCGGCACATTGGGCACGTTTCAGTCCCAGGCCACGGGCACGATCAACAACGACGACGGCACGCCCACCATCGTAATCGACAATGCCACCGTCACCGGCAGCCCGACGAGTATCGTCGACGCCGTCTTCACGGTCACTCTGTCGGTGGCGATCACTTCGCAAGTGACGGTCAGCTATGCGACCGCCGATGGCAGCGCGGAGGCCAACGTGGATTATCTGCCACAATCGGGCATTGTGACGTTCACGCCCGGTGGCTCGCTAACGCAGACGATCACAGTGCCCGTGCTGCCCAGCGCGGTGGCCCAGGCCGACGAAACGTTTTTCGTCAATTTGTCGAGCGCCACCGGCGGCGCGGAGATCGGCGATGCGCAGGCCTTGGGCACGATCGTGCGGCAGGGATTGACCATCGCGGACGTCAGCGTCCTGGAGGGCAACTCCGGAACGACCGACGCGGTGTTCACCATCGCGCTCACGCAGGCGCAGCAGGAGGTGGTGACCGTGCAATACAGCACGGCCGACGGCACCGCCACCGTGGCCGGCGCTGATTACGTCCCCACCAGCGGAACCGTGACCTTCGCGCCAGGCGAAACGGCAAAGACCGTTACGGTCGCCATCGTCGGAGATACGACCGTCGAGCCCAACGAAACGTTCTCGGTCAATCTGTCGAACGCCATCGGCACGGCCATCTTCAAGGAAACGGGGATCGGAACGATCCTCAACGACGACGGCCAGAAAGCGCTGATCGAACTGCGCCTGGCCGACGCCAGTGGCGTGGAATTCAGCGGCGGTGAAACGCTGGACGTCAACGACGACTTTCGACTGCACGTCTACGTACAGGATATTCAAGCCGAACCCAACGGCATTGCCGCCGCCTACTTGGACGTGCTGTACGATTCGAACCTGGTGCTCGTCACCGGGCCAATCATCTATGGCTCGACGTTCAGCGACGTGCAATCCGGCAGCACGGCGACGCCAGGGCTGATCGACGAAGTCGGCGCGTTCCAATCCTCGCCGCCGGCCAATCCCGGCGAGGCGCAATTGCTCTTCTCCATCACGCTGCGTGCCATCGACGTGGGCGTGGCCAACTTCACCGCCGATCCGGCCGACCTGGCCGGCCATGACGTGCTCGAGTTCACCTCCGACTTGCCGATTCCGTCGGCCGCGGTCAACTTCGTCAACGACTCGATCAACATCGGCGCCAACGTCTTCACAGTCGACAGCGTGGCCCAGGTCGAAGGCAACTCAGGCACCACGGACTTCGTCTTCACCGTCACGCGTTTCCTGTCCAACGGCCAGACCGCCACGGTCGTCTACTCCACCAGCGACGGCACCGCCACGGCCGGCTTGGACTATCTGGCGACTTCCGGAGCCTTGACGTTCCTGCCCGGCGACACCAGCAAATCGGTGACCGTCGCGGTCATCGGCGACACGATCGACGAAGACGACGAAGCGTTCTTCGTCAGCCTGAGCGATGCAGTCGGCGCGGTTGCCACGGAATCGCCCGGCGTGGGCACGATCCTCAATGACGATAGTCCTTCCGGCATGGCGATCGCCGACGCCGTCGGCAATGAGGGCGAAGACCTGTTGTTCACGGTCAGCTTGTCGCAGGTCAGCGGCAAGACAATAACCGTGGCCTACACCACGGCCGACGCGCCCAGCGGCAACCTGGCCACCCCAGGCCTCGACTACACGCCCGTCGCCGGCACGCTGACCTTCGCTCCCGGCGTCACGCAGCAAACGATCACCGTGCCGCTGTTGGGCGACCTGATCGTCGACGACAACGAAGTATTTCTCGTCGTGCTGAGCGACCCGACCAATACCACCCTGACTGGCGCGACCGCCACCGGCACGATCCTCGACGTTCCTCCGGCGGCAATCTCGGGCTTTGTCTACGTCGACGCCAACAACAACGGACTCAAAGAAGGCAGCGAAGTCGGCATTCAAGGCGTCACGATCCAGGCCATCCGCGACGGAGTGATCGTGCAAACGACCATCACGGCCGCCGACGGTTCCTATTCGCTGGTCGGGCTGCAGCCGGGCACCTATACGATTCGCGAGGTCCATCCCGGCTTCTTCCTCGACGGCCGCGACACCCTGTTCGGCATCGACAGCGCTCACAACGATCAATTCGTCGACGTCGTGCTCAATCCGAGCGGCAACGCAAGCGGTTACCTCTTTGGCGAAGGCACGCTGCGGCACGAATTCGTGACCGCCTTCCTCAATCGGCGCGCTTTCTTGTCGTCGTCGATCAACAATCCGCCCAACGGCGCCATCTACACGCCAAACAATATCGATCTGACTCGCGGCGACGCCTGGGTGTCGATCGATGGCGGATGGCAAGGGACACGCACCCTGCAGGCATTGTTCGACGCCAGCCAGGGCAGCGCGACCATGTACCTCTACAACAATGCGATGCAATTGGTGGCCGTCTCGTCGGCGACTCCCACCGGCAGCCAAATGACCTACTTGGGCGTGCCGGGCCCGGCCTACTTCCTGAAGCTTTCCGGCACCAACCAGGACGTCTCGCTGCAGATTGTCGATACAATGTCGATCAATAACGTTACGCAGTTCGAAGGCGACAGCGGCACCACCAACATGGTGTTCACCGCCATGCTGTCGGCGGCGCAGTCGCAAGCCGTCACGGTGGCCTACAACACGGTCGACGGCACCGCCACGGCCGCGTCCGGCGACTATGTGGCCACCAGCGGCACGCTCACCTTCATGCCCGGCGAAGTCTCCAAGCTGATCACCGTGCTCGTCAACGGCGATACCACGGACGAGCCCGACGAAACGTTCTCGCTGCAATTGTCCGCCGCGACGAACATCCAGGTGGGAGTGTCCGCCGGAGTGGGCACCATCCTCAACGACGACGCCACCAGCCTGGGCGGCTTGTTCTTCTTCGGGTCGGGCGGACCGCTGGTCACGCCCGCCGCCGAACCTGCGGAAACACCGCCAAGCGACGGCGATCCGCAGGAGCCGGAGGCAACGCCCGAAGTGCAGCCGCTGGCCAGCGCGCCGGCCATTGCGGAGGACAGTTCGTCAGACGGCGAAACCAGCGCCACCGACGCCGCGCTCGAAGACGACGAAGACTGGGTGACCGAGTTGATGCTGGCATAGCAGCCCGTGCTCGTTGAAGCATGCCACGATGGCACGTTGCAACAGGCCGATCGCGCCCGCGGTGAACAGGCCAACCCTGGTTGCACGCCGCGGCAGAGCGATTGCCTCGGCCGGAGGAACTGGGCATAATCGACCCTGCGTCGAGCAATGGCCAGTGGTCGGGAGCCCAACTCATGCAGCAGCGCAGCGCCCAGTGCGTCGCGGCAATCGCGGTCGCTATCGTTCTGCTGTCGTGCATTTGGCGCACGACGGCCCAGCCGCCCCAGACCACAGCACGCGTGCCCCCCAACGCCATCCAACCGGACCGCTCGCCGGTCGACTTGGCGCTCACGCCGAATGGGGATTGGCTGGTCACGGCCAATCAAACGTCCGGCACTGTGTCGCTGGTGCGCTTGGAGGACGGCGCCGTCGTAGCCGAAGCGCCCGCGGGCCAGCGCCCCTCGGCCGTCGC
>JBGSYQ010000391.1:0-7804 GCA_041750795.1 Pirellulales bacterium
TTGGCAAGATCGACAACATCTGCGTCACCGGCACCGAAGTCGTACCCGAACCGTCCAGCATCGCGATCGCGCTGATGGGTGGCGCGCTGTGCGGTTGTGTGGTGATTCGCCGACGCGTTGCCGCACGTCGTAGCGGCACTGCGCGCTGAGCTTGCGCGCCATCGCACCGTTGCGCGCGGATTTTCGGCCCGCACTAGCTCTTTAGAGTGGTGCATGCGCAGTCGCGAGTTTTACGACAAGTCCCTCCTCGATACCCTCCTTTCGGCTGCGTTTCATTCTGGACGCGACCACTTCCCCGCGGCGGCACTGGCAACTCACCCGTTGCGTGCGTGCTTCTTGTGCCGCTAATCGCTCGCGAACCATTCGTTGTCGCACGCGTTTGCCAGCGATGACATCCCACCGCGATGGGTGCATGTGAAACCCGTCGAATGGAGCCCCGCTGAGCCGTGCGAGCCCTCTGGGACGCGCGTCGTGGGATGCACGAAGCCCCCCAATAATCGTCGAGAAAAAGCGAGGTACTCGTTGCGCAGCGCATTGCCTTTCGTGGCGGTTCCGCTATAGTGAACGGCGCCACAGCGGAGTGTCGCTCGTCGCCGGCAAGCATCCTTTCAGCCAAGCAAGAGCGCAAGGCAAGCTCCGCCAAGATACGCAGGGAATTGCGTTTTCTAATCGTTCCTTCGTCGCGCTAGTGCCGCGCTCCGCGGTCGGAACACTGCGCGCCGAAGCTCACACTTCTTACTCGAAGAGGCACCACCATGAGCTTGCTGCGCGCATTCCGCACCAAAATCTGCCCATCTGATTTCGCGCGCAACGTCGCGCGGCAAGCGATCGCCCGCAGGCGCCGCGACTGCGCCGTCGAGCCATTGCGACAGTACCGGTTGAATCGGTAGCGGTTGCCGAGCCTCTCCCTATGGCAATCGCGCAACGTGCGTCGAAGCGCGGGATGGAGCCCGCGCCTCGACGCGAATTTGACGATCTCAGGGAACATTGAGAAACGGAACTACGGGCAGGGACTTTACATTGAGGAACAACGATATGAGACGCTTGAGTATGGAATCCTTGGAAGGCAGACACCTCATGGCGGCGATGGCCTGGCATCCCGTTGCCCCGCAGGACCACGCGTCGGCACTCGTCGCACTGGCCGAAACGCAGTCGCGTGATCCGGCCTTGTGGCCCTTCGCCGCCACTAGCCCCTGGAACACCGGCATCGGCTCCGGCGCGCAGTACGCCACGATCACCGGTGGGGTGAACACCGGCAGCAGCGCCAGTGCCAGCCTCAACAGCAATAGCTGGTCGCACCCGATCTACCGGGCCAGCAACTCCGATCCGTTGGTGGCCGTCTACTGGGGCAACAGCAAGATCGGCGACTTCCGCGTGCCGACCAACGCGCAGCCCGACCCGCAAGCCGACCATCACCTGCATATTGTGTCGCCCAACGGGCTGACCGTGCTGGAAATGTGGAACACCCGCCGCACGTCGAGCACGCGCATCGACACGGGCGTCGCGGTCGTCAACGACCTGACCGACGCGGGCGTGTACTCCGGCTATCACGGCGCGCGGGCCTACGGCGGTTCGGCCATTGCCGGCTTGATCCGCTCGCACGAACTGTCGTCCGGTGAGATCCCGCACGCGCTGGCCATCGCGGTCAGCACGTCGAGCCTCAACCGACTCGCACCGGGCGGCAACCCGTATGTCTGGCCGGCTAGTTCGGCCGACGGCGGCACTGGCAACAGCTACGGCACCGACGGCAATCTCTACATGGGCTCGCTGGTGGCGATCCCGCGCAGCGTGAACATCGACGGGCTGCCGATCAGTGATGCGGCTAAGGCCGTGGGCCGCGCTTTGCAAAACTACGGCGCGTATGTGACCGACACGGCCGGCGGCAACGTGGTCTTCTACGCCGAGCCGGGCAGCAGCGGCTTGCCGTCGATGTCACACCTGGCGGCGTTGGTCCGCGAGCTGCGCGTGGTGACCAACAATGGACCAAACAACGTCGGCGGCGGCGGCACACGGTTCGTCGAGCCCGCGCCACCGTTCGTCGGGCAAGCTCCGGCACCGACGCCAACGCCTACACCAACGCCCACAGCCGCACCGGCACCCGATCCGACGCCTGCACCGGCACCCGCGCCCGTCGTGCAGGCTTGGGACATCGCGGGCACATTGCAAGACAACCGTGGCCGCGCACTTTCGAACGTGATGGTGCACTTGTTCATCCCCGGCGCCAATGCGCCCTTGCAAACCGTGCGAACCAACTCCGCCGGGCGATTCACGTTCCTGGACGTGCCGGCGGGCACCTATGCCGTGGCCAGCGACGGCGGCTTTGGCTCGTCTCGCTGGACAGACAAGCTGGTTACAGTCGTCAATGTCGACGTGCTCAATGTGTCGCTGGCTGTCAACGCGGGAGGAAGGCGACGGTAGGATCGTCTGCCGAACGCGGCGGCTAGTTGACACGCGGAGTGATTGAGGCGAAGCTCGGGGCTGCTGGCCAAGTAGCGCTAGCAGCCGGTTGAAGAATTCGACGGGCTGCTAGTGCGCCTTGGCCGGGCCCCGAGCCCTTGCCCCGTGGAGCTTGCTACGATGCTGCGTCACCTCGTTTGGCAAGTGCCTGCCGTTTGGGCCTCGCTGGTCGTCTTTGCTCCCTTATCGACGCTGGCAGCCGACGTGCTGGAGGCCGGCTTTGGCGTGGTCGACATTACGCCGCGCCTCGACGGTGAGCCAATCTGGCTGGCAGGGTTGGAAAACAATCGTGCCGCCAAGGAGATCCACGATCCGCTGTTCGCCCGTGCGGTGGTATTGCGCGACGGCGCGCACAAGGTGGCGCTGGTGTCGGTCGACTCGATCGGCCTGCAGCGCCCGGCCGTCGTGCGGGCGCGCGCCGAACTGAGCGGTTTCACCTATGTGCTCGTAGCCAGCACGCATTCGCACGCCAGCCCCGACGTGATCGGCATCTGGGGACCGTCGCCGGGCGTGTCCGGCGTGAACGCGGAATACCTGCGTCAAGTCGAGCATGGCATCGTCCAGGCCGTGCGTAAGGCCGATGCCGCGGCAGCGCCGGCCAAGGCCGAGTATGCCACGGTCGAGGACGAGAGCTTGCTGGGCGATTTTCGTCTGCCCAAGGTATACGACGGCGTGATGCGCTTGTTGCGCATCAGCCGCGCCAGCGACAACAGCCCGCTGGGCATCGTCGTGCAGTGGAACAGCCACGGGGTTGAGCCCCGCGCCAATCACAAGGTGACGCGCGACTTCATGGGCGTGGTCGTCGACACGCTCGAAAAGCGCCATCACTGCCCGGCCATCTACTTCCAGGGCGCAATCGGCGGCCTGATGGGCACACCCGACGCCAGGTTCACCACCACCGCCGAGGGCAAGCCGATTGAAAACGCCTTTGAGATGATTCAGGTCGCTGGCGAAGCCGTCGCCGGCCTGGCCGATCGGGCGCTGACGACGGCCGAGCCGATCACGCTTGTGCCGCTGGAGGTTTACGCAAAGCCGATCATGCTCCCCTTAGCCAACGAAGGCTTTCGCGCGGCGCGGGCCGCGGGCATCCTCGATCGCTCGGCCTACGCCTGGACAGGCAATCGCGAAACGCGCGGCGAGCCGATCCCCGCCGGCCAATCCGATCCCAACGAAGCCCTGGAGACCGAAGTGGCCTACCTGCGCCTGGGAGAGTTGGAAGTGGCCACTATCCCCGGCGAGCTCTATCCGGAACTCGTGTACGGCAAGTACCAGGAACCGGTCGATCCGGGCGCAGACTTTCCCGAGGCCCAGTTGGAAACGCCGATCAGTCAGAGTCTCACCGGCAAGAAGATCATGGTCTTGGGTTTGGCCAACGACGAAGTGGGCTACATCATTCCCAAGCGACAATGGGACGTCGCTGCGCCATTCTGCTATGGCCGCACCAGCGCCCAGTACGGCGAAGTCAACAGCGCAGGCCCCGATACGGCGGCCCATCTGATGGAAGCGCTGGCCGATCGCGTCAAGGAAGCGCCCAAGCGGTAGTTGCATTCGCTGGCCAAACTTTGTGGGGGATTGGACGTGAGCGATCGCAAGTTCACGATGTTCATGGGGTGGGTTGTCCCGTTCTTGGCCGTGGCGACGAGTGCGCAGGCGGCGGATGAACCCGGCTTCGAAGCCATCTTCGACGGGCGTACGCTTGCCGGCTGGATCGGCCAGGACATGAGCTTCTGGACCGTCGAGGACGGCGCCATCACGGGCACGATCTCGCCGGAGCACTCGCCGACGATGAACCAGTATCTGGTGTGGCAGGCGGAACTGATCGACGATTTCGAGTTGAAGCTCGAGTCGCGCATTACCGGATCGACCACGCCGAACACCAACGGCGGGTTTCAATTTCGCAGTCGGCGCTTGCCCAATGGCGACGTTGCCGGATATCAGGTCGACAACAATTTCGGCCAGCCCTGGAAAGTGCGCCTGTACGACGAGTTCGGCCGGCACGATCTGGCGCTTGAGGGTCAGCGGACGGCGTTCGACGCGGACGGCCGCAAGCAGGTGTCGCCGCTTACGCTTCCAACCGGAGCGACGGACTTTCACCTCGACGACTGGCACGAGTATCATCTGACGGCCCGCGGAAGCTACCTGGGGTTGCGTATCAACGGCGCGCTGGTGGCCGAGTGTGCCGACAACGACCCGCAGCAGTTCGAGACGTTGGGCGTGCTGGCCCTGCAATTGCACACCGGCCCGCCGATGAAGGCGCAGTTTCGCAACGTTCGCCTCAAGCGACTGGTGCCCGATGCGCCGCCGTCACAGCGCCAACGGTTGCTGGCCACGGCTGCTCTCGACTGGCGATTGGGCGCACGACCGTCGGCGCATCAGCCGCCACTTTCGGTGTACGGGAAGATCGAAACCGAGTTGGCGGCCGCAGGTCCAGGCGCCGATTCGGCAACGCCCACCGCGCGGCTGGAGCGCGCGTATTTCGATGCCGGCTCGGCCTGGAATGCGCCGGGTGACGCCGTTACGGTCTACGTCCGCGCTCGCATGCCCGAGGGTGATTGGACGCAGCCGCTGTTCTGCAAAGGGAGCGACGACGCCCTGAATTTCAGACTCTTTAGCGCAGACCTCCCCAGCACGCCGGGCCCGGATATCGCATTCGAGATCGACACCGGCCGGCGGACATATCGCGTGGCCTTCCCCCTCTCGCACGTCGACCCGACTGCCTGGCACGACGTCGTAGGCCGCTATACGGGCCGCAACCTGGAGTTGATCTGCGACGGCAAAGTGATGGTCCGCGTCGACGCCAGCGGCACGCTCACGGCCAACGACCAGCCGGTACTGATAGGCGGTGAGTTTCAAGACGGTCAGGTTGCGCGCACCATGAGCGGCGAGTTGCAACAAGCAACGCTCTGGACGCGCGCCCTGACCGATGAAGAGATCAGCACGCTCATCAGCACAAAATGACTCCCGTCCCACTCTGCTGCGTCACCTGCGAGATCGGCGGATCGTTTCGACAAGATCCGAGGTAGCGATCCGCAGATTTCACAGGTTTCGCGGAGAGCGTCGGAATCGAGAGGCGAACGATGTCTTCGCTGGTCAGTCTGCGGCGTCGGCCTTTTTCTTCGCCTTGGCTTTGCCCTTGCCCTTGGCCGCGGGGTTTTCTACGCCCAGGTGTTGCATGAGCTTGTTGTGCTCCATCTTGGCGGCACGCAGCGCTCGGATGGCGCCGGCCGAGTGCTCCTTGACGGTCTTGGCATCGCCGTCGCCGTTGGCGGCCGTGGCATCGAGCTTGTCGAGCGACTTGCCGGCCGTGGCGTGATGCTCGTCGAGCGTCGCCAGGTGATCGCTTACGGTCTTGTCGTCGGGGTGCTTTTCCGCCAGTCCGGCATACGATTTCTTCGCGGCAGCCATGTTGCTGCGAATTGCCTCGGCGTGCTGCTGCACAATCTGTTGCGGTACCGGCTGGTTGTAGCTGGAGTAATTCTGCAACACGCGCGAGTGATCCAACGCGTGATCGAAGTACACGCCGCTCGACCACATGTCGTAGGCCGTGCCGAGTACTTTCGTGCTGGCCGCGCGCTGCGCCACCACGGCCGTCGTGCCAAGTGCCACCAGCGTCATCGTGAGAACCGCGGTTTTCAGTTTCATGTCAGTCTTCTCCTGAAGCGTTGCTGCGAGTGATTCGTACGGTCGCCGCCACCGACCGATCCTGGAAGTGTACGATATTCCGCAAGGCCCCGACCACGCTCGATCGCAAATCGCTCGTGTACTGAAATTTGCGCACAAACCTCGGTGATTCCGCACTCATGGCGACTTGCGCCCCTGGCCCCACACGGCCCGACCCGGCGTGGCGCCGGTGTGATCGCCGTCGGCCAGCACCTGCGTACCGTTGACGAACACGTGGACCATACCGGCGGCATACTGGTGCGGCTCGGCAAACGTGGCGTGGTCCTGGATCTTGGCCGGATCGAAAATAGCCAGGTCGGCAAAGTAGCCCGGCGTCAGCCGTCCGCGTTCTTTCAGGCCCAAGTTTTCCGCCGGCAGCGCGGACAGCTTGCGCACGGCCTCCTCCAGCGGAATGATTTGCTCGTCGCGCACGTACTTGCCCAACAGCCGCGCAAAATTGCCGTACGTGCGCGGATGCGGTTGCGACAGCAGAAACCCGCCCTCGGGCGCCACCGACGCGGCGTCCGAACCAAAGCTGACCCACGGCAGCGCCGCGTTCTTTCGCACGTCGTCCTCCTGCATCATGAAATACACAGTGTCGACGCGGCTGCCGTCCTCGATAACCAGATCCATGGCGGTTTCTTCCGGCGAAGTCCCGCGATGCCGGCTCACCTCGGCCAGCGACTTGCCGGTCAGATGTTTGAGCGACTTGTTCTTGAATCCCACCAGCAGCACGTTGTCGGGCGTGCCCGCGCCCAACAGCAGGTTTTCCCAGGCGTCGGTCGGCGAGCGCATCTCTTCGACGACGCGCTGCCGCGTGGCGGGGTCGCGCAGTCGGTCGATCCACTTCTGCAATCCGCCTTCCTGCACCCAGGGGGGCATCGCGCCGTTCAGGCCCGTCGAGCCGGCGGTGTACAGATACATGTCGGCCGTGATGCGCAATCCGTCGGCCCGCGCGGCTTCGACCAGCTCGATCGCGCGATCCCGCTTGGGCCAGTTTTCCTTGCCCGCCGCCTTGAGGTGATAGATTTCCGCCGGCACCTTCGCCTCGCGTGCAATCCTGATCAGTTCTTCGACGGCCTCGACGAGCTGGTTGCCTTCGCTGCGCATATGTGAGATGTACATGCCCTGGTGCTGTCCGGCCACTTCCGCCAGCGCGATCAGTTCGTCAGTGTCGGCATAAAAGGCCGGAGCATAGATCAGCGACGAGCCGACGCCCAGCGCGCCCTCTTCCATCGCCGAACGCACAAGCTGCCGCATTTCGGCCAGCTCGCCGCTGGTGGGTTTGCGATCTTCGTAACCCAGCACGTGAATCCGCACCGTCGTGGCGCCGACAAACGACGCCACGTTGCACGACACGCCGCGCTGTTCCAAGTGTTGCAGGTACTCGCCTAGCGTCGTCCAGGGTACTTCATATTTGAAGTCGGCCTGCTGCTCGAGCATGTCTTTCTTCATCCGCGGGCTGAGCGGGCCCATCGACCAACCCTCGCCAAACACTTCGAGCGTCACTCCCTGGCGGATGTCGCTTTGCGATCGGCCGTCGACCAATAGCGACGTGGTGGCCCAACTCAACATGTTGATGAAGCCGGGCGCCACGGCCAGCCCGCGAGCGTCGATCTCGCGCTTGGCGCGCGCGTTGCTCAAATCGCCGACCGCACAAGCTGCCGCATTTCGGCCAGCTCGCCGC
>JBGSYQ010000392.1:0-2399 GCA_041750795.1 Pirellulales bacterium
TTGGGCACCGCGGCCGATCGCCAGGCCGTGTGGAACAAGTTGCCGCCGCTGGAAGGCGCCAATCGGCTGGGCGCGCCCAAGCCGGCCGCGCAGGTGCTGGCCGAGACGCCCGATGGTCAGCCGTTGCTGGTTGTGCAAGAGGCGGGCGGACGCGTGTTGGCGTTTGCCGGCGACTCCACCTGGCATTGGTGGATGGAAGGGTTCGAGCCGCAGCACAAGCGATTCTGGCGGCAAGTGGTGCTGTGGCTGGCGCGCAAGGACGAAGCCAGCGAAGGCAACGTGTGGGTCAAACTGGCGCAGCGGCGCTTCGGGCCGCGGCAGCGCGTGGATTTTACGGCCGGCGCACTTTCGCCCGAGAGCCAGCCGATCGAAGACGCCGTGTACGACGTGGAAGTGACGCTGCCCGACAAGTCCACGCGGAAAGTCAACCTGGTGCGCGAAGTGGACCACGTGTCCGGCGCGTTCGACGCCACGCAAACCGCGGGCGACTATACGATCACCGTCACGGCGCGGCGCGGCGAGGTTGACCTGGGCACGGCCAAGAGCCGGTTTTTGGTCTACGAGCAAGACCTTGAGTTGGACAACGCCGTGGCCGATCCATCGCTGTTGGCCAGCCTGTCGGCCATGACCAAGGACGTCGGCGGGCAGTCGCTTGCGCCCGAGGAGTTGCCCGATCTGCTGCGCCGTCTGCGCGAGCAACCGCTCGACCTGGAAGTGGAAACGCAAGTGAAGCACGCGCCGTGGGACACCTGGCCGTTCTTTCTGCTGTTCGTTGCGGTGGTGAGCTGCGAATGGTACCTGCGCAAGAAGTGGGGCCTGGTGTGAGGCGGAGCCCGGGTCGGTGCCTGGCGAGGTTGCCAAGGGCGCTATCGCTGCAGGTTCCACTCGTCCAGGCGATAGCGTTGTTCGACCAGTTGCCGCACGCGCTGCCGCGGCCAATCGAACGATGCGGGCGCGGCGCGCCAGCCGGCGATGAGCGCTTGGCGCAGCGCCGCCACCTCGATCGGCGCGTTGGTGACGAAGGATCCGTGCGGGCGATTCTGGCGATAGTCGGGCTGGCGCGAGGGCATCTGCAGGCATTGCTCGACCAGCGACAAGTCCATTCCATAGAGCAACGTGCCGTGATAGAGCAAGCTGCGCTGCTTGCAGCGCACGCTGTTGCCCGAAAACTTCCGGCTGCCAAGCGTCAGGTCGCAGATACCCTGGTGCGTCGCTTGCGGCGCCAACGGCGCCAGGGCATGGAGCATGGTCTGCAACACGAAGCGATGCGCTTCGTCCAAGGAGTGCAACGCCGGTCGCAAGTCGTAGCTGAGCACGACGGCGTACATCAGCGAGCCGGGCGCTACCACGACCGCGGCGCCGCCACTGGCGCGGCGCAGCACGCGGATCGCCCGGCGGCGGCAGAATTCCAGGTTCGCTTCCCGCGCCGCCTGCGAGCTGCGCCCCAACACCACGAACGGCTCGCGCGGTTCCCAGATCCGCAACATCTCGCACGGCGCGTCGCTCGTCTCGGCATGCTCCAGCAGGGCCTCATCCAGCGCGAGGTTTTCCTCTGGAGTGGGGAGCGTGAGATCGAAAAGGTGCATGCCGGCGAGCTCGCGGGCGTTCGAAACCGTGGCAAAGCGGGGTGGCGTGCGCGCACGCTTGACGGCATGGCGCTGCCGTCCTAACTTAGTTTATCGTTGATCTCTTCCCCGAGTGCCAGCCATGTCCTCCAGTCCGCCGCCGTCCGAGCGGTTCTCGCCCGACGACGCGCTTCCGCCGGTCGAGCCACCCAGCGCCGGTTTCATTTTGCAACTGTTCGTCGTGCCCGGCGTGATCGTCGTCGTGATCGTGATGGTCTGGCTGATGTTCAATTGGCTGGCCCACATGGGCAACGATCGAGACGCGTACGTCCGCGCATTGTCGCGCAACAACGAGGCGCGCTGGCAGGCGGCCTACAACCTGGCCGACGCGCTGCGCTCGGAGCGCATCGCCCAGCAGCCCGTGCTCACCGTCGATACGAAGCTGGCCGAGCAGTTGGCGGGCATTCTGAACGAAGAGATCGACGCCGGCAGCATGGAAGAGCGGCCCATATCGCTGCGCATCTATCTCAGCCGGGCGCTGGGCGAGTTTCGCGTCGACGATGGCTTGCCCGTGCTGATTCGCGCCGCCTCGATCCAGCGAGCCGACGCCGAGTCGGACGTGCGCCGAGCGGCCATCGAGGGCATCGCGCTGTTGGCGGCCAACTTTCCGGACGACGAGCAGCGCTTTGTCGACAACGGGGAGCTGCGCGAAGCGCTGTCCGAGGCGGCCGGCGACAGCGACCATCGCACGCGCGCCGCCGCGGCGGTGGCCATGGGCGTGATCGGCGGACCGGTGTTCGTCGACAAGCTGCACTTCATGCTGGAAGACAGCCA